>JAOACU010000708.1 GCA_026417715.1 Anaerolineae bacterium
CGTGGGGGGGTTATCCCACGCCGCCAATCGCGTTGGCGATGGGCGGACTAGTACGATAAAAATTCGGGAGCAAACTCCCGAATTTTTGTTGACCTGTTTTCGCTTGTGTGGTATGATAATCTTGAAAGGAATAAGTATGAAAGCACTCGAATTCCAAACCACACTAACAACCGAACCAGTGCTGACAATCCCACCAGAACTCAGAACTGAATTGAAAGACGGTGTCCCAGTGCGCGTGATTCTTCTCTTTCCTGAAACAACTGAAAACGCGGATTGGGCACGTTTGACTGCGGAACAATTCCTGCAAGGGTACGCGGAGCGCGATAGCGTCTATGACAAACTATAATCCTGGCGACATCGTGCTCATTGATTTTCCTTTCGTCAGTGGCAACGAAACGCGTCGTCGTCCTGCGCTCGTTTTGCTTGACACGGGCGATGCTGATGTGGTCGTCGCACGTGTGACAAGTCAACCACGCTCTGATGCTTTCGATGTGGAAATCACCGAATGGCAAACATCGGGCTTGCTGTTGCCTTCCATCGCGCGTTTACACAAATTGGCAACGCTTGAGAAACGCTTGATTGTCCGTACTCTAGGGCGTCTTTCACCAACCGACTCTCAAGCCGTCGCTAAAATACTCAGACAAATTTTTGCCCGTTGGTAAAGGGAAAAGAGATGAATGACTTGGAGCGCGAGAAAAAAGTTTTCACTCTCCTGCAAAATAATCTCGAATCCTTCGACTTGGCTCAGGACAAGTCTCCACTCTCTAATCTCCTCGATCTTCTCGCCGCGTCACTCCACGAAAATTTTCCCCACTATACCGGCGTTTACATCTACCTACTTGAAGGCGATACGCTGGTGTTGGGTCCCTATCGCGGACGCCCTACCGAACACACGCGCATTCCGATTGGCAAGGGCATTTGCGGGCGCGCCGCGCGTATCAAGCAAACGGTCGTCGTAGACGATGTGAACGCGGACGCCGAGTATATCGCGTGCAGTCTGGAGA
>JAOACU010000709.1 GCA_026417715.1 Anaerolineae bacterium
ACATCAAATCGCCCATCGCCGGCTTGCAACCCGAATACGAGTGACGATGGAACAGCGCGAACAAGAGCGCGCACGCGCTGCCATGCATTGTCTCACCGCAGAGAAAGACGCGTTCCCAAGGAATGAACGCGTTGTCAAAAATCGTGTACGAATCGGTGCCGCCAGGGGTAAAGCCGCGTTTGAAATATTTGCGTTCGCGCAGGTTGTGAACTGTCACTACTTGCTTGACGCCTTCCCAATCGCCGGGAATCGCGAACGCGACTGCCCAATCACCTTCCTCTGGCAACAGCGCGCGCGCGGGCACGACCAAAATTTCATCGGCAACCGCCGCTTCCGAGTTGTGCACCTTTGCCCCGCGCACAACGATACCATCGCTCTTGCGTTCGACGACGCGGAGATACAAATCGGGATCGCGTTGTTGCGATGGTCGCTTCATTCGATCACCCTTGACATCGGTTTGCGCGCAACAACCCACCAGGTCTTCACTCTGAAAACGCTTTAGCCACTCGATAAAATTCTTGTGATATTGGGTTGCGCCGTCGTTCGCCTTGTCTGCTTCGTACGACGCGTTGTAAATCGCGTTGGCGGCGTCCACACCCATACAACGTTGAATGCAGCCACCCGCGACTTGGCACAACACGCGCGTCATATCTTGTTTCTTGTGCAAATCGTCGGTGCTGTGATGAATGTGCGTAAAACGATTGATCGTTTCGCCGGTCAGATGCGACGTTGCCGTGCACAATTCACGATACTCGGCTTTTTCAGCGTAATCAAACGTCAGCCCAATCGTGTTGAGCGTTGATTCAAAGATTTCATCGGTGCGGTCAACCTTTTCGCCATTCAGGTACAGATTGCGCCGCATCTTGCTCAGCCCTTGAATGTATTGTTGTTTGGTTCGCATCGTATGCCCTCCGGTGATCAGTAGCACAGTTAGACAGTTGGACAGTGAGGCAGTTAGACAGTTGGACAGTTAGACAGTGTTCACTGTCCCACTGTCCCACTG
>JAOACU010000710.1 GCA_026417715.1 Anaerolineae bacterium
ATGCCGGAAATATCGTGCACCAACCCGGCGCGATCAAACGCTTTGATTTGCACCAACACCGGATACGTTTGCTGGTCGGTTTGGCGCCAATCTATCTCGATCAAACGCGCCCGTTCGTCGCCATCCTCCAAGTTCACCACGTTGCGGCAATCCCGGCGATGAATCACGATACCGCGCCCGCGCGTGATATAGCCCACCACCGAATCGCCGGGCAAGGGATTGCAACATCGTGCCACACGCACCATCAAGTTATCCACGCCTTGCACGGTCGCCGAAGTTTCCGAAATGCGGGGCGCAACCGGTTGAGCGCCGGCTTCTTCCGTTTCCGATTTGGCGCGTTCGGCTTCCAACAACTTGACGATGATGGTTTGAATGGACAAGTCTTCGTGACCGATGGCTTCTAAAAAGTCATCGGTGTTTTTATAGTTGAACGACTTGGCAAGTGTATCCCAATTACGTTGATCCCAACCCAGTTTGTGCAACTCTTTTTCCAACAACGCGCGCCCTTCGGCGATGGCTTGTTCACGCGCTTGATGTTTGAAATAATAGCGAATCTTTTCGCGCGCGCGCGCCGTGTGCACCAAATTCAACCCAGGATTCAACCAATCGCGGCTAGGCCCACCTTTTTTCGCGGTCGTGATTTCCACGCGGTCGCCAGTTTTCAAACGATAATCGAGCGGGACGATTCTGCCGTTTACTTTGGCGCCGCGACAACGATGACCAATCTCGGTGTGGACATGATACGCAAAGTCAATCGGCGTGGCACCGGCGGGCAACTCGATAATGTCGCCTTTGGGCGTAAAGACGTACACTTGATCTTGGAAAATATCGGTCTTGAGCGAGTCCACAAACACGCGCGCATCCGCAATGTCTTTGCGCCAGTCCATCAATTGGCGCAACCAATTGATTTTGCTTTCCAAGGCGGCATCGTGTTTGGCGCCGGCTTCTTTGTAACGCCAATGCGCGGCAATCCCAAACTCGGCAATCTCGTGCATCTGGGC
>JAOACU010000071.1 GCA_026417715.1 Anaerolineae bacterium
AAACGCGCCGTGCCTGCCGTCGGCATCACGTGGCTGGGTCCGATGATGTAATCGCCGAGTGCTTCGTTCGTCCACTCGCCGATGAACACACCACCCGCGTTCTCCACTTTGCCGATCCAGTTCCAAGGATCGCGCACGAGCAAACACAAGTGTTCGGGTGCGAACGCGTTGGCAAGTTCCATTGCCTCGTCCAAGTTTTTGACAAGGATGATCGCACCTTGCGCGGCGAGCGATTGGGTGATGGTTGTATAGCGCGAGAGATTAGAGATTTGAGACTTGCCCTGAGCGGAGTCGAAGGGTTGGAGATTGTGGGCGACTGCTTGTGCGAGTGATTCGTGATTCGTGATGAGAATACTTGTTGCGAGAACATCGTGTTCCGCTTGCGCGAGCATATCGGCAGCACACCACGCGGGATTTGCCGAATCGTCCGCGATGAGAAGCGTTTCGGTGGGACCGTACAAGCCATCAATGCCGACGACGCCAAACACTTGCCGTTTCGCAATCGTCGTGAACAAACCACCCGCCCCTACGATCTTGTCTACACGCGCGACCGATTCGGTGCCGAACGCGAGCGCGGCGATGCTTTGTGCGCCACCCAACGCGTACACGCGCGATACGTTTGCGATTTTTGCGGCAGCAAGGATCACCGGCGCGATCTTGGGTGGCGATGCGACGACGATTTCGCGCACGCCCGCGACCTGCGCAGGAATCGCCGCCATCAACAACGATGATGGCAACGGCGCCGTGCCGCCAGGAACGTACACGCCCACACGCGCGAGCGGAGTAATTTTTTGTCCCAATGCCGATTCGTCATCCCACTCGAGCCACGAGCGCGGTTTTTGTTTTTCGTGGAACGCGCGGATACGCGCCGCCGCAAGTTCAAGCGCGTCGCGCACGCGCGCAGACGTTGCCGCGTACGCCGCCTCTATTTCGTCTTGTGTAACCACGACCGACGATAGCGTAACACCATCGAGTTTGCACGTCCAATCGAACAATGCCGCATCGCCGCGCGCGCGAACATCCGCGATGATACGCGCGACGGCTTGTTCGGGTGTCAACCGTTCGCCGAATGTTTTTTCGATGCGTTCCAACAGCGCGGGTGGAATTTCGTCGTCCAACATTCCACGCCGTTGCAAAATTTTCGCGCGTCCCGCTTCCTTGCCAATGATGATTGGTATCATTCCTTGCCCCCGAATTTTCGATTGCCGATTGCCAATTGCCGATTTGGGATGCCAAGCAATCGAAAATCGGCAATCGGCAATCTAAAATCTCTTTTTGGCTCGTTCTACCAACGCGCGCGCGTTCGTCACGAGGGCGGCTTCGATCTCTGCATCGTTCAATCCTGCGCCACGTGCAACCGCGCGCGCGAACGTCTGGTCAATCATATCGCCGGGTGAGTGCGTATCCGTGTTCACCACCAGCATTGCGCCTGCCGCGCGCGCCATCATTGCGACGTGTCCATTCGTGAGCGAGTGTCCCTTGCGCGCGGAAATTTCGAGTGCGATGTTGTTTTGTGCGGCAAGGCGCGCTTCTTCAAGTGTGATGAAACCTGGATGCGCCAAAATGTCCACGTCGGGGCATTCCACCGCCGCGCGATCTGTGCCCGGTTCAACAGGTTCAACGATGCTTTCGCCGTGAACGACGACGAGCGCGGCACCCAGTTCTTTGGCGCGACGCGCCAGCGGCGCGATGCGCGCGGGCGCCACGTGTGTCAGTTCGACACCGGGAATCACTGTGATCGGAAAATCATTCGCTTGCTCACGCAAAAACTGGTGCAACTGCAAAATGATTTGCTCCAGATTCGACGCGTCGGCGTGATCGGTGAGCGCGATGGCGGCGTAACCAAGTTTCACCGCACGATGCACAATCTCGCTCGGCAACAGTTCACCATCGCTGAACAAGGTGTGGGTGTGTAGGTCAATGCGGCTAGGTTGTGACATTCCAACTCCAATTGCAGATTTTAGATTGCAGATTTCAGATTGCTTCAATCTGCAATCTGAAATCTAAAATCATAAATCACGTGCAATGCGTTCAATCAATTCGCGAATCTCACGCGCGCGCAAGGTGTGCGCCGCGCGATTGACGATGAGCGCGGCTTGCGATTTGAAAATCTCGTCAAGTTCGACTAGCCCATTTTCTCGCAAAGTGCGTCCCGTGTCAACAACATCCACAATCAAATCCGCCAGTCCGACGGTCGGCGCAAGTTCCACTGAACCGAACACCTGGAGCACTTCGACAGACAAACCGCGCGCGGCAAAGTGTTGTCTAGTCACGCGCGGATACTTGGTGGCGACGCGCAAGCCCGCCAGCATTTTCCATTCGGCGCTTTGCAGTTCGGGTTTACCTGCAACCACCAAACGACACTTGCCGTAACCGAGCACCAACGGTTCGTACACATTCGCACCACTTTCGCGCAGCGCGTCTTGTCCAACGATGCCCACATCCGCTGCGCCGTATTCAACGTAAATCGGCACATCCATCGGTTTGGCAAGGATGAACCGCGCGCCGTTCGATTGGATGACGAGTTTGCGCGATTCGCGCACCGCGCTCACATCGTAACCGAGTGTAGTAAGCAATTCAAGCGAAGGTTCAAGTAAACGACCTTTGGCGAGTGCGATTGTTAGGGATGACATCACAGTTTCTCCACACGTCCATCGCGCCACCAGATTTCGCGCGCGCCGCGCACACGCGCGTACGCGCGCAGCGCATCGTCATCACGCGGCAACACGTCCACCTCAACGATGCGACCATTCGCGCGCGCCTCTTGCACGCGCGCATCGTACACTTGCGCAATCACTTCGGGCGCAATGTGGGCGCGCGCGCGATGAACCATCATCACGCGCTCGACGCCAATCGCAAAACCGACAGCGGGGATGGAGGGACCAAAATGCGCAATGAGGTTGTCGTATCGTCCGCCGCTGGCTACTGCAAAACCAAGCCCCTGCACAAACCCCTCAAACAGGATACCTGTGTAGTACTGCATTCCGCGCGTTTCCGCCAAATCGAGCGTGACAAAATCCGCTAAACCGTACTGCGCCAGTCGCGCCATCACTGCGCGCAATCGCTCGACGGCTGCACGCGCATCGTCGTTCACACCCAGCGCGCGATCAAGCGCGTCGTTGCCCCAGAGCGTCGGCAGTTGCGCCAGCGCGTCGCGATGCATCGCATCGAGATTCAGACGCGCAAGGAGTTGCGCGAGCGCAGGCGCGTTCTTACGACGAATCGCTTCGTGCACTGCCGCTTGGTCTGTCGCGTTCAAGTCGAGATCGCGCAAGATCGCTTGCAAGTACGCCGTGTTGCCTAGCGTGAAGCGAAAATCGGTGATGCCGAGCGCGCGCAACGCGGTCATTGCGAGTGCGATTACTTCGGCATCAGCATCGGCGGTGTCGGCACCGATGAGTTCAACACCCGCTTGTGTAAACTCGCGCCGCACGCCCGCCTGCGGCTCGATGTAACGAAACACCGAGCCGATGTAGAAAAAACGCAGGGGCATTGCGCGGTCAAACAGTTTGGTACCGACGATGCGCGCAATCGGAATCGTAAAATCGGCGCGCAAGGCAAGCGTGCGCCCATCGCGATCAAAGAAACGATACATTTCTTCGCGCAGTTGCGGACCCGCCTCGGCGGCAAGCGATTCGTAGTATTCGAACATCGGCGGGATGATTTCGGAATAGCCCCAACGCGTGAACGTATCGGCAAGTGCGCGTTCCACCGCGCGTTTGCGCGCGGCATCGTTGAAGAACAAGTCAGCAACGCCATCGGGCAGTTGTTTATCGAGTTGAACAGCGAACATCTATCTTTCGTCCTTCGTCTTCCGACCTAAAAACAAAAAGACAAGTCGCGAAATGGACTTGTCTTTTGGGTGAGTCGGTACGCGCGCGCCAACACGGCGAGAACGATTACCGTCTCACCCTGTTGGTATGATGATGCTTGCGCGTGCAAGTTTGATTCAACATTTGGTTGTGATTATATGCAAAACGAATGGATTGTCAACGCGCGGTTTTGTACAAACCGATGCTGAATCCAATCGCAACGAACGCAAGTATCACTACACCAACGAAAACCGGTAGATTGTCCGATTCGGTACGCGCGTGGAACGACGAAAGTGTGACGGCAGTGGGTTTGGTCAAAAAGCATTTCCAAGCATTCCCGACGTTTTGGCAGGCAATCCCGTAAACCACATCGTCTTTGGGGGCTGATGCAGGACCTTCGGGATACGAACCAAAATTCAAAAAGAGCGTTTCGCCAACGCTGGGTTCACCGCCAACTAGTCCCCAAGGAATGAACAATTCAACCGCCGTATCGTACTTACCACATCCTTCTCCACTGCAATCGGGTACTTGTCTCCGAATATCTACAAAAGGGTCTATCCACGTTGTTCCAGAGCCCGCCTGAGCATCACGACACTCGGCACCAGTGCATATATCTTTTTGTTCCTTACAGGAGGGGTCGGCGCAAACTTTGATATTCAAACTTGACAACGGCACAAAACCTTGCTTGCCCTGCGCAGTGGTATAGATGCGATAGTACTCCTTGTTCGGTGCTTGCAAAGTTATGCCTGCAGTTACTTCTTGCCCTTTAATAAAGAACGTATCATCCCAGGTCTTGAGCACGTACAAGCCCTTGCTATCGGCGTGTGCCCGAAACTCATTGATGTCCGCGCGCGAAGGTTTTTGTTCGTCATCAGGACCACCATAGTCCACCGCTGACTCTTTACCAAGCCAATCATCGAAATTGCCGTCAATCACAATGTCTTGAGCAAACACTGTGGACACGGCTATTGCCACCAAGAGCCCAGCAAGTAGAAAGGGATAAACCATCCGTGTAAGTTGCATCTTTCTCCTTTCTAAACTGAGGTTATGCAGTTGTAGGACAAGTTTGAAACTTGTCCTACGTTCCATAACAAATTCTGGTATCTGCGTAAGACGAGTAAACTTAAACAAAAACCGACCAGAGACAAGAATGTTTCTGGTCGGTCTCACCACTCGCTCCACGCAGTTCTAGGTGACCGGATTGATGACAAACTGCGCTTCATCGCTTCCAGGGCAAATGTGCTATTTGCCTAAAGTATATCACAGTTCACCGCAACCGCGCGTTACGGTTATGTTACAATTTGATTACGAAGAATAACAACTCACGGTGGGTGTAAAAGTCGGAGTTTAGCGACTAGAAATCGTCGCGATCAAAACCCAAACTCGCCTTTGCAGGTTACGCTCTTGGGGAAAGAGATTCTAGACCTCCCAGGTCTCGGAGACCTGTGAGGTCTGAACGAACCGTTTACCGTTTTCTGCTTAGGAGCAGCGGGCTAAATTAAATGAAAGAAACGGGGGCTTGGCAACGCTTGGCGCTTGTGCTACAATCGCACCAATTTACAAAAGGAGAAACGTATGCCCAATCGTTTGATTCACGAAACGAGTCCATATCTCTTGCAACACGCGCATAATCCTGTGGATTGGTATCCTTGGGGTGAAGAAGCATTGCAACGCGCGCGCCGCGAAGACAAGCCCATCTTTTTGAGCATCGGTTATGCGGCGTGTCATTGGTGTCATGTGATGGAACACGAATCGTTCGAGGATGCCACGACTGCCGCGCTGCTGAACGAGCATTTCGTTTCCATCAAAGTAGATCGCGAAGAGCGTCCTGACCTTGATTCGATTTATATGAACGCCGTGGTCGCAATGACGGGACAAGGCGGCTGGCCCCTCAGTGTCTTTCTCACGCCTACGGGCGCGCCGTTCTTTGGTGGCACCTATTTTCCCAACCGCCGACGTTACCACTTACCGGCTTTTACCGATGTCCTGCGCGCGGTCATCGAGGCATGGCAAAATCGCCGTGAACAAATCGAAGCGGCGGGTGCGCGCTTGATACAAGCACTCGAGTCCAACACGTGGCACAGTGATACAATACTCGATGAGCGCATCCTCATCCAAGCACTTGCGAGCATCCAAACACCTTTCGATTGGACGAACGGCGGTTGGGGCGATGCGCCCAAATTTCCACAACCGATGACGCTCGATTTTTTGATGCGGCGATACTATGCCACGCGTGACCCGCTAATCCTGAAAATGATCACAACGACGCTCGACCGTATGGCACGCGGCGGTATGTATGATCAACTCGGCGGCGGGTTTCATCGTTACGCCACCGATGCGATTTGGCTGGTGCCGCACTTTGAAAAAATGTTGTACGACAATGCGCAACTCGCGCGCGTGTACTTGCAAGCATGGCAAATCACGCGTAACGATTTTTATCGCCGCATCGCCGAGCAAACACTCGATTACGTAGCGCGCGAAATGACGCATCCGCAAGGCGGATTCTTCTCGACGCAAGACGCGGATTCCGACGGTGAAGAGGGCAAGTTCTACGTGTGGACGCGCGCAGAAATTGACGCGGTGTTAGGAGACGATGCCACGCTTTTTGCCGATGCGTACGGCGTGACCGCGCGCGGCAATTGGGAAGGCAAGAATATTTTACACGTGACACGTGACCTTGACGTCATTGCCGCGCAACATCATCTCTCCGACGCGGAGGCATCCGCGCGCCTCGAGCGCGCGCGTCAAAAACTGTTCGCCGTGCGTGCTCTGCGTGTCCCGCCCGCGCGCGACGATAAAGTATTGACGGCGTGGAATGGCTTGATGCTCGCGGCGTTTGCGTATGCCGCGCGCATCTTGCAGCGCGACGACTATTGCGCGCTCGCCGAACGCAACGCACACTTTGTTTTGAGTGAACTGCGCGACACGCGCGGGCGTTTGTATCGTTCGTGGAAAGATGGGGTGGCGCGTTTGAATGGTTATCTGGAGGATTACGCCAATCTTGCCGAAGGGCTACTCGTGCTCTACGAAACCACTTTTGACGCGCGCTGGTTCGTTGCCGCGCGCGAATTGACAGAGACGATGCTCGTCCATTTCAGCGATCCGCAGGGTGGCTTTTTCGATACGGCAGATGATCACGAAACGCTCATCGTGCGACCCAAAGATGTGCAAGACAATGCCACACCCTCAGGAAGCGCGATGGCAACGTTGGTGTTGTTGAAACTCGCGGCGTTCACTGGCGAGAGTCGTTACGCGGATGCTGCCCAACGCGCGCTAGCCAGTGTTTCGCAACTCGTGACACGCGCGCCGTTAGGTTTTGCCCACTGGCTATGCGCACTCGATTTTGCTCTGGCGCGTCCAAAAGAGATTGCTATCATCGGTACGCCAGAGACAAGTCGCAATCTGTTAGCCATAGTGCAACGCGAGTATCGCCCCAATCAGGTGGTTGCACTGGGGATGTCCGAAGAATCGTCACCGATTCCGTTGTTGCGTCATCGTCCACAAATGAATGGACGCGCAACGGCGTACGTATGTCGAAATTTCACTTGTCAGCAACCTGTGACCGAACCCGAAATATTCGCGGAACAACTCGACGAATGACCAATCAATGAGCCAATGAGCCAATGCACCAATGAACCAAAGGTAGAATTTTCGATTTTAGATTTGCGATTGGCGATTGAGGTACAATCGGCAATCCAAAATCTGCAATCGAAAATCAGCGATCATTCGTCCTTCGTCCTCCGTCTTTGGTCAACGCGCATACACCAGCGCGCCAAAAATCGTCGCGGCAACGATCAAGATGATGGGATGAATGTCAATCCATACCAAGAGTGCGAATGAAATCAGCGCAATCAAAAACGCATCCACTTTGAGTGGTTGCGGCACGACCGTCCACGCCGTGTACGCCAAGAGTGCCACAATCACCGGCTTGACGGCTTGGAGCGCGCCTTTGACTTGCGGATAATCTTTGAATTGCAAAAATCCAATTCCCAAGATGAGCATCATAATAAACGACGGCACGACCATTCCCAACACACCGCTAATCGCACCGAGTAGCGCGATCACCGAATTGTGCGTCGCCTCCATCAGCACCTTGTAGCCGATGTACGCCGACATCTTGGTTGCAATGGGACCGGGCAACGCGTTACCCATTGCTAATGCCGCTGCGAATTCTTCGGCGGTCATCCATTTCGCGCCAACGGCTTCTTTTTGAATCAACGGAATAACCGAAGGTCCACCCCCATACCCAAAAATTCCGACGCGTGCCATTGCCGCAAAGATTTCCCACATCAAAGTCCACATTGTTTTTGGCTCCTTGGTTATGTTGTGCTTTCGGCTGTCATTGCATCTTCGATGAGACTGAGCAACAAAGAAACATCGAACGGTTTAGCAACGATTTGATCTACGCCCCGCGCGCGTAACTCGCTGAGTGTCAAATCAATGGGCCAGCCCGTGATCAAACCGACGCGCGCGCGCGGATTGAGTGTTTTGATTTCACGCGCCACGTCCCACCCCGACATTTCGGGCATTCCCAAATCGGTGAGCACTAAATCGAACTTGCCCGCTTTGAACGTGGCAATCCCTTCGCTACCACTCTCAGCGGTGCCGACATTATGCCCGTGCAATTTGAGCAATCGCGCCAAGAGACAGCACCGAGGGTTCGTTATCAATGACGAGAATGTTTGCTGCACGTGTAGTTGTCATAGGTGGTTTGATTCCTCTCCCTGCCGTTTTGGCGATGGGCAAAGTCAACGTAACGGTAGTGCCACGCCCCACTTTGCTTTCCACCGACCAGGTGCCTTGAAATTGCTGAAGCGTCTTGGTAACGATGTGCCATCCCATTCCCAAATGTGGCGCACCCTTTGTTGTAAACGACGCTTTACCCAACTGTGCGCGCGTCTCATCGGACATTCCAACGCCGTTGTCAACGATCGTGATGATGACGCGATCGCCCTTGCGTTCGGTACGCAAGGTGATCAAGCCGCCGTTGGGGAGTGCTTCGACGGCGTTCAGAATCAACGCCACGAAAACTTGACGCAAGGCGGAGGCGGTGATCTGCGCGGGAGGCACATCGGCAAAATCCTTGACCACATCAATCACCACACCGCGCGCTTCGGCTTGGTCACGCCACATAAAGCGAGTGAGTTCTGCCGCGTCGCGTAGTAACGCGTTTACATCGGCGATTGTGTTTGTCGTTTCCGCGCTTTGCAAATAATCTTGCAAGCGACGCACCATTCGCGCGCCCACAGCGGCAGTGTTTTGAATTGCCTCGAGTTCCTCGCGCATTCCCGCGTCGCTGGTCTGGGCGAGTAGCAACTGCGTGCGCCCTAAAATCGCCGCGAGCAAATTGTTGAGCGCGTGCGCCGCGCCGCCCGTCAGTTGTCCTACCGTGTGTGTGGCTACCCGATCCACCCAACGTTCGGGCGCGACGGTGAGATACGCCGCACTCGTCACCGTCACCAGCGCATCGAACGCCGCGCTCAACGCATCGAGCAACAAGGGCAGGTGTGGCGCATCGTCGTACGCGCGCAGGACAAAGGGCAAGAGCGCGCGCTGACTGTCGCGCACAAGTTGCAGCGCGGTGTCGTACTCGACGCGCGCGCGCGCCGCTTCGATGCCCCATGTGCCGAACGCGGTGTACGCCTCGCGCAGGTTGGCTTGTTTCAACGCGCTAAAGAACGCGCGAAACGCTTCTTCAAAGGCAGTCGGCGGTGCCTGCGTCGCGCGATAGATTTCATTCCACGCGCGGAACATCTCGTTCGCGAAAGGTTCGCTACGCACAGCGAATTCGGTCAATACGCTCAAATGATCGTGCGTTTGGTCTGTGATTTGATCAAGAATGTGATCTAGCAAGGACTACCTCCTAATCGGCAAACACCTGTGTTGCCACGATACGTCGTCCATCCTTGCTGACGGCTAGTGCCACGCCAGTACGACGATAGTGCCCGTTGAAAATGTTGGCGCGATGTTCTGGACTGTTCAACCATCCTTTGACGAATTCGTTTGCCAACTCGTGCGCGCCATAGCGCGCGGCAACAGTCAGCCAAGGCGGTACCCAACCTGCATCATTTTTGACTTCGGCGATATTTTCTCCGGCATAACGATAAGTGAACTTGGCGGCTTGCAAATAACGCAACAACGGCTCTTGCCCTGTGGCTGGATCATAGTGACTGAAATACGCGCGCGTGATCATATCTTCACTGCGCTCTTTGGCGATGCGTATCAAAGTGACATCGGGACGCAGTAACAGCAAGCCCCGCTGTGCACGCGCCGCATTGATTTGTTCGATGATCTCTTGTGCCACCTCGTTGGCATCAAAACGCGGCGTCACGCTGACATCGGCAGTGCCACTGGTGGCGGTGGTCACACGCAACTGCCAGCCCGCGCGTAACGATGACGGATCGCGCGCCAACGACGGATACGTATCACGGTTCAGCGCGATCAATTGTTCGACGGTCATTCCATAGCGCAAGGCGATGTGACTCAGCGTATCACCGGGCTGAACGACATAGATGGCATATTCGATTGTCGGCGTTGGTGCAGAACTCACCCACGCCGCGGGGATGACTGTGCACGCGTTTGTGGTCAGAGCCAACAGTAGGCACAGCAACAAGGTTCGACGCCACATCGTCTCATCGTCCCGCCGAGTACCACGTGCGAATCAACACGAGCGAAACGAGTGTAACTGCCAGTATTCCCAGACCATCCATTCGCGTTTCTTGCGAACGTCCTTCGGCTAACGTCGGTGTCGGCATCGGTGTTTCGGTGGGTAACATCGTTGGTTCGGGAGTCGCGGTAGGTGTGAACGTCGCGGTGGGTGTTGGTGTATCGGTCGGTAGCACAGTCGGTGCTAGTGTTGGCAACAAGGTGGAACGCGTTGCCACGCGCGTTGATGTCGCGGTTGCCAAGACGCGCGTCGCAGTGACGTTCGTTGTGCGCACGAGAATCGAAGCGCTGGCAATCGCGGTGCGTCCTTTGGCATCGCGATATTTCACGTACACCGTTTGCACACCGTTGGACGATGCAAGTGTCCAATGGATTTTCGTGGCGAAAGATTGCCACACTGCTCCGGCGAAATCCGATGTGTTGGCGATTTGCACTTGCACGGGACGACCAATCGCATCGCCATCGCCGTTGGGAGTTACTTCTTCACTGGTCAGCGTGAGTTGCACTTCGGGTGATGTTGTTTCTGTGGCGCCATCGTTGATGAAGATGGGCAAGACGTTGGGTTGCGCGCCAAAATTCACCACGTAAATCGTGTGACCACTTGGCACTGTGGCAATGCCAATCCCCATTTCGCGCAAAACCGGATGCAAGATGTTGTTGCGATGTGGCGCGCTGTCCATCCACATTGCTACTGCGTCTGCCACGTTGCGAAAGTGCGCCCAGTTTTCTCCCACGCGATAGCCCCAACTGTATTTGCCATAGCCCGCGCGCGCGATGCGCTCCGTCGCCGTCGAACCATCCGAGCCGATGTGACCAAAGTTGCGATTGCGCGCAATATCGTCCGCGTGTCCTTGCGCGGCGGCAGTGAGTTTGGGATTCAGCGCGAGTGGCGCCAGCCCGCGCGCAATCCGTTCGCGATTGAGTCGCGTCGCGAGATCCGTGACCGCATCGGTTTGCGCG
>JAOACU010000711.1 GCA_026417715.1 Anaerolineae bacterium
GGCTTGCCACCACTCTCACCCGATTCGCCGATGTGGTACGCGCAAATGGTGACACTGCCACTACCCGCGTGCGACGCGGCGCAAGTCAAAGCGCGTTTGTACGACGAATTCCGCATCGAAGTTCCGATAGTGGTGTGGTACAATCGTCCACACGTTCGCGTTTCGATTCAAGGATACAACACGCGTGACGATGTGGAGCGGTTGGTAGAAGCGTTGACGAGAATCTTCGAGGAATGACGGAGGACGAAGGACGAAGGACGGAAGACGAGAGGCGAAAGTGTTCGTCGTTCGTCTTTGGTCTTTTGTCCTTTGTCTTTAGTCTTTTGTCCTTTGCCTTTAGTCTTTCGTCCTCTCTTTTCGCCTCCTCGCCTCGCCCTCTTTCTACGCCTCACGCCTCACGCCTCACGACTCACGTATCACGTATCACGTATCACGTATCACGTATTGCGTATCACGTATTACGTATCACGGCAACACCGTTAGAGCCGCAATTCCGAACTCGCCCACCTCGCGCGCCGTGTTTGCTTCGCGCAAGGCAACAACGATGCGATATTCGCCTGCGGTCAAATCTTGGGGCAGTTGAAAATCGTGCCAATCGAGTAACACTTCGCCAGCGTTCCATTGCGTTGTGGGATAGGAGTTGTGCGCGGGACGCGCCGCGCGCTCAAAGGCGATGCGCCCGTTGGTATCGCGCAGTTGCACGACGACCAGATAATCGCCGCGCGGTTGTGCCCGCGCGCGCCAGTACAACCCTACCTGCAACAACTCGCCTGCACGAATCGTTCGACGCGGCAGAACAAAACCGAGCAGGCGCAGTTCGTCGAAATCCATCGTCACGCGTTGTTCGACGTTGATTTGACTTGCGGTCACATTGGCTTTGCTCTTTTGAATCGGAATTTTGGCGAGCGTGATTTGGTCACCCCAAAATCTTCCTGTCTCATCGCGCGCGTCAAGTGCAACTTGGCTGGGCGCGTGGACGCGCACGGTGATTAGG
>JAOACU010000712.1 GCA_026417715.1 Anaerolineae bacterium
CGATTGCCAAGGTGTTGCGTTCAAGTTTGCCGATGATCGGCGAGACAGGCGAGAAACTGGCGCAAACGTTTCTGGATGCCGGCATCAAGGTCGGCGCGGAGCAAGCCGCGCATCTGCGTGCTGCACTCGAAAATCGTCTGCGCGCGCGACTCGATGCCGAACAGTTCAACCTCTTTCTCTATCCCAACGAACAACTCGCCCGCGCGCTCGCCGATGGACTGAAACGCATCGCCGCGCGCAAACCGCTCCTCATCGTCCTCGATACGTACGAAATCGTTGACCGCGCCGACACGTGGTTGCGCGAGGTGATGCGCACTGCAGGTCCGCGCATCGTTTGGATCATCAGCGGGCGCAACGATCTCACGCGCAGTCGGCAATTCGGCGACGAGTATTTCAAGGGGTACAGCGAAGAATTCCCGCGCCGCCTCATCGCGCGCGATATGTTGCAACTGGCTCAACAAGACCTGCGCGAAATCTTTGCCGATTTCGCGCCAGATCGTCCGCTGAACGATGCGGAGGTGCAAGCGTTCAGTCGCGCCACGCGCGGTGTGCCGCTCGCCATCGCCGAAGCCGCCGAGATGTGGAGCAAGGGCATCGCGCTTGAAGACATTATCGGTGAGATTGACGATGCGACGCCACGCGCGCAAATCGTCAACAAGATGACGGCGCGCTATTTTCTGCACGTGCGGAATGAAACCGATAGGATCGCGCTCTACGCGCTCGCGCTCGCACGCGGCGATGTGGAGATCGTCCGCGCGATGCTACGTCTTGAAGGCAACGATGAATTGCGGCGATTGGAACGCGAATACGCTTCCGTGCATTACGACGAAGCAAGGTTGCACGACGACGCCGAATTCTTTTTGCGTGAGTATCTCAAAGAGCCACTTCAACGTACCGATGCGCGCGTGCGGACACTCCTCCAGCGCGCGATCGAAGTTCTGCGCGCGCGATTGGAAAAACTGCAAGCGGATTTGCCGCGCCTAGAGG
>JAOACU010000713.1 GCA_026417715.1 Anaerolineae bacterium
AATTCTAGGTTTCGACATCACCGATCCGTTCAACGTCGTTCACATCACATCACCTAACATTTCAGGTGGTACATACTCGTTTGCTGATAATCAGTCCAACGCGCGCGAATATATCGTGCTAGCGACCACGCAATTCAAAACGCCTGCGAGTATCGTACAAGACACACCGTCCGATTTGAAGAACACGTTGAACGGCGCAGATTACATCATCATTGCGCACGATAGTTTCACCTCCACTGTGCAGTCACTGGCGACCTTCCGTCAAGCGCAAGGGTTACGCGTCAAGGTGGTTGCCGTGCAAGATGTGTACGACGAATTCAACGATGGCGTGCTTGACCCACAAGCGATTCGCAACTTTTTGGCGTACGCCTACTCGAATTGGACTCCACCTGCGCCCTCGATGGTACTCCTCGTGGGTGACGCGCACTTCGATCCGCGGGGGTACTGTGTGACAATTAGCAAATGTCCACAAGATGGTGGTATCAATACACCACCCAACTCGATTTTTATTCCTGCGCCCCTGCGCATTGTGGATTCGAATCGTTACGAATCGGCGGATGATAATTTCTACGTTGCGTTCAACGATGGGAGTGGTAACTTTTTGCCGCAAATGGCACTTGGGCGGTTGCCCGCTAATAGTGCGGCAGAAGTGGCTGAGATGATCAACAAGATTGTGACCTACGAACAAAACACGCCCGCTGGTACATGGCGTTCCCGCATCTCGTTTGTGGCGGACAATGCGTATAATGCAAACGGCACCCCCGACAGCGGTGGAAATTTCTGGGCATATTCGGACGATGTCGTTGCGTACCTTCCCAGCGGCTATCAAGCGAATCGTGTTTACTACAATCCATGCGATCCAAATGCTTATCCGCAATGCGCGTTGCCGTATTCGTACTATACCACAACCGTTACCACGCGCAATGCTACACTGGACGCCATCAATCAGGGCAGTGTGATTGTCAACTATGTGGGGCAC
>JAOACU010000714.1 GCA_026417715.1 Anaerolineae bacterium
CAGGTTTTACAGCGATATTGCTGTTTGCCTTGTGGGTTGTGACCGTTTTTGACAATTTGATCACTGTGACAGTGCGTGCAACGGTAGGTGATAACTTGGCGGATCATAGCCCTAATTGTAACACATCATTGGATTTTTAACCACTACCCGTATCCCGTTGTATACGTGTCCGTCACCTGAAGAAGACCTTGATGAACAAAGTTGGAGAAATCAAGAATAACATACGGTGAGGTCACTACAAATGCAACGATACTTGCGAGCATAGCTACATATAGACCAGGTCGGAATAGACTTTGGCTACTATAACGATACCAATGGGTCACAACAATCGCTATCCAAATGAGCGCTGCATTGTATTTAAAGGAAATTGCCAATCCTGCCGCTATACCCGCCCCGACGTAATAACGCCAATCTGGATCACCAAGAATCTTTAAACAGAACCAAACGGCAAGTAACTGAAAAAAGACCACAAAGGCATCGGGTCGGATGAATTGACTATTCCGTACGCTTACTGTCTCTACAGCCATTAGTGTTGCACCAAGCCCAGCAACCCATTGTGGCATATTCATTTGACGAATAATCATCCAGACAATCACAATCGTCAACGCACCAAAGAAAGCAGTCAAACCACGTCCCAGCAGAAATTCTTCGGGCAAGAATGCTTTCCCTACGGCAACAGTTATAATATCAGGTAAGCGCAAATCGTTCACAGCATTGAAGCGTCCTGTTATGTAACCAAACAAAAAGTAGAGAAAGTAAACCAAGGCATTCAAATAGAATAACAAAGATGACCAATGGAAAAAGTGTGGATTCCAGTCACCCGAGTGTAACATCCGTAATGCAATCGTGACAGGCCTACCCTCATCCGGATGATACAGATACGGCAATCCAAAGCCAATCCCCCACAGGCGCGGACCTAAACCTAGCACCACGATTGCAATCAGCAACCAGTTCACCTGGACAAGACGCTGGAC
>JAOACU010000715.1 GCA_026417715.1 Anaerolineae bacterium
ACGTAGCCGTCCGTTTGGCAAAGCATACGCGCGCGCTTGCACGCGCGAAACAAGCGCCAGCAATGCACCCAGCCACCGCGCGCGACGTGTCTGCCAATCCACAGGCGCGCGCGCGCCTTGTCGCCACACGGCTGTAACGATACCACACAATTGCGATTCTGTCCAGAACGCATCGGGCGCAACACAGTTATCGCCTTTGGTAACCAAGTACGTGCATCCATTCGCGACGCGCTGTGCAATCAAACGATGCGCAAGCCACCGGGCAGACGCATCGGGTTTGATGATGATCACATCGCCTATTTGCAATTCATTAGTGCGCGCGCGGTGCACAAGCACCTGATCGCCCGGTGTGAGTAGTGGGGACATACTCCACGTGGGAATCGTAAAGCGTACCGCATCCCCCGACTGTAGGCGCGCGTCCACCAGCGCGTCGGTTACTTCAGCAACTGAAATGTTCATCGCGCTTTTAAAATGAGTGGCAAGTAGGTGGCAACTTGATGTTGCAAGCGCGAGGCAGGGTCGCCCAACAGCACAAACATTTTCATCGCTTCAATTTGCCGATTCGAAGGCGGCGAATAATGCGTCCACAATGCTGCCTTGCCCGCTAGCGTTGCGGGACCGAGGCGACGTTCACCGTTGCGAAAGATCGCCTCAAAGAGACCGCGATTCAACAAATCGTGGTCATCGGCAAAACCCCAACCAGTGGCTGCCCACACTGCGAGCGCGCCGTTACCTGCGCGGCGTACGTTTGTTTCACTCAAGCCAGGTATCGTCACTTTGGGATGAATATAGTAACCCGTATCACATGTCATATCCGCGATAAACGGCAATTTGTAACCGTTGGTCAGTGTGTCCACATCGGCAACTTTTAGGAACCCTTCGCTTGCCCACTGCTGTCTCTTATACACATCT
>JAOACU010000716.1 GCA_026417715.1 Anaerolineae bacterium
AGACAGCCGCGCGGGCATCCTCTTCCTGGTAGTTCACCACGTCCGGCGGCACGAAGTCGCCCTCCCAGCTTGCGATCTTGTCGAAGATTTCGATGGTCGCCGGGTCGTTGACCTCGATCACGCCCTCTGGGCTGAGGATGCGACCACCGTCAATGTACATCAGTGGATAGTACTCCACCGCACCCCACTTGGACGACGAGGTAAAGCCATAGACTTGGGTGCCATCGGCGCGCTTGAACGTGAGTTTCTTGCACGCTTCGACAAACTGATCCCACGTCCAAGGTTTTTGCATCGTGGGTGGTTCAACGCCGCGTTCTTTGAGAATGTCAGTGTTGACAAAGTTGGTGATAGCAGTCACCCAGAGGGGCCATGCCCAGACCTTGCCGTCTACCGTCGCGACCTGAAAGCCGCTTTCGTAGAAATCCTTCTTATCCTCTTCGGTCAAGAACGGTGTGATTTCAGAAAGGATGCCTTGCTTGGCATAGCGCGGCAAGTTAGGGCTGGTCACACGAAAGACGTTGATGTCGGTCTTGGCAGAGAGTGCGGCTTCCAACTTGGTGTCGCCCTCCGCTGTCCAAGGAATGCCGACGATGTTGATCTTGATGTGAGGATTGTTCTTTTGGAAAATCTCGATCGCCTTGTCCGTCGTGACCGAAGTCGCGTCGGTACCACCAGCCGTGTAACCACGTTGATAGAACGTGATGGTGACTGGTTGTGGCGCCGCAGTGGCTTTGGGCGCGGCAGTAGGTGCCACAGTGGGAGCGGTAGTAGGCGCGGCACAGGCGATCAGTGTCGCAATCAATGCGACAAGTGTTAGCACAATCATCAAGCGTTTCATTTTCTCCTCCTTGAGAGTTTTAGGTGATTGAATGATTAGGTGATGAGACGATTGGGCATTTCGATAGGCATCATCTCCTTTCAGTAGATTAGATATTTTCGACGCGTCGCGTCAAAGCGCGCGCA
>JAOACU010000717.1 GCA_026417715.1 Anaerolineae bacterium
AAATTCTCCGGGACGAAAAATTTGATGTGGTGTAGGGGAGAATGCGAATGTTACGCATCGCGCTATTTACAGAGACCTTTTTACCCAAAGTGGATGGCGTCGTCAATACGTTGTGCCACTTGCTCGACTATTTTGCCGAGTGTGGATACGCGAGTTTGCTTTTCGCGCCTGAGGGTGCACCAGCGCGCTATGCCCAAACCAACATCGTGACGTGGAAAGGAATTCGATTCCCGCTCTATCCCGAATTGCAAATCGTTCCACCACTCGTTGATCCGTTACCACAGTTGAGTGAATTTCAGCCCGACCTCGTTCATCTGGTCAATCCGGTTTCGTTGGGGCTGGCAGGGTTGCGCGCGGCGCGTCACCTGCGCGTTCCGGTGGTGGCTTCGTATCAAACAGACATTCCAGGTTTTGCGCGTCGGTGGGGGCTGGGACTTTTTGCCGAACCCTTGCTGTGGTATTTGCGTTGGCTTCACAATCAATGTGATTTGAACTTGACGCCCTCGCGTTTTACGCAATGTGAACTCATCGCCGTAGGTTACCAGCGCGTCAAAGTGTGGAAGCGCGGTGTGGACACCGCGCATTATCGTCCCGACCGTCGTTCGAGCGAGTGGCGTTGGCGTTTGAGCGGTGGACATCCTGCAGCGCCGCTGTTGTTGTACGTTGGACGACTCGCGCCAGAAAAACGCGTCGAATGGCTGTGGTCAGTGCTCCACGCGCTTCCACAGGCGCGCCTGGCGATCGTCGGCGACGGACCTTTGCGCCCTTCGTTAGAAAAATTGTTTGCGGGCACACCCACCGTATTCACGGGCTATTTGCGCGGCGATGATCTTGCCAACGCCTACGCGGCGGCAGACGTGTTCGTGTTTCCATCGCCCAACGAAACGTTGGGCAACGTCGTGCTCGAAGCGATGGCATCGGGTCTGCCTGTCGTCGCGCCACGCTCGGGCGGCTTGCTC
>JAOACU010000718.1 GCA_026417715.1 Anaerolineae bacterium
CTGCAGGCATTTCCGCTTGCGCTGGCACTGCATCGTAAGCGTCCGTACGATTTTTGCTTTGCTTGGAGTGCCCTACCCGCTGGTGCAATTGCGCGGGCGCTTCAATGGTGCACGGGTTTGTCGTATATGGTCTGGGTCAGCGGTCCCGATATTCCGGGCTATGAACAGCGCTATCGCAGAATGTATCCATTCCTGACACCGATTCTCCGCACGACGTGGCGGAACGCCACCCCGCTGATTGCCAAGTGTCAGCAAGAAATCGAAATGATTCACGCGGTAGATGCAAGTGTGGCTGTAACGCGTGTACCGAATGGCGTTGATCTGAATGTATTTTATCCTGGTGCGCCGATTCCTGATGATGGTGTGTTGAAACTTATCTGCGTTGCACGGCTCATTGAACGCAAAGGACAACACCATCTCATTCAGGCAGTCAAGCAACTGACTGATGAGCACATTGACGTGGCACTCGATTTGGTTGGTACTGGGGATTCGTTGGTTGCGTATCAATCACTGGCGCGCGAATTGGGAGTAGCGAATCGCGTGCGTTTCATCGGCTACGTCCCGCGCGAGGAAATCGCCGATTACTATCGCGCGGCGCACGTGTTTGTTTTGCCATCGTTTAATGAGGGGCTTGCGCTGGCTGGACTGGAAGCACTCGCGACGGGCTTGCCCCTTGTCCTCTCGCGTACCGGCGGTACGGACGATTTGGTTGAAGAAGGTGTCAATGGCTTGACGTTCGACTGGGCGGATGTGGCGACACTCGCCGCGCATTTGCGTCGCTTGGCAACGGATCGCGCGTTGGCGCGACGTATGGGCGCAGCATCGCGTCAACGTGCTCAGCGGTTTTCGTGGGATGCGATTGCGGAACAGTATTTGGCTTTGTTCAGTCAACTAATGTCGAGACGATGAAGGAATGCGTGCGATGAGAATCGTCTATTTCATTGACCATTTACGAG
>JAOACU010000719.1 GCA_026417715.1 Anaerolineae bacterium
GCCCTGAGGTTAGCGAAGGGCGGCTTTGGGTAGTTGTTGCCGTGATAGATTCACTTCGCTCACCACAAGATTTATTCGCTTGTCAATAGACTTTACACCAGCCCTGAAGTTGTACACAGGCAGGGTTTTGTCCAAGTTACCTCAGGTGTGGTTCGATTTGTTACGCTGAGCCCTTCCTTTGCTTTGCTCAGGACACGTTCCTTCGTCAAGGTAAACTCCGCGTCTTGCCCAGTGGTTTGAGAGATACTTTGCTCCGTTCGGTCGCTCAGAATGACAGGGTAACGCGACTTTGACAAAGACCTGCCGAGGGGCTAATGCTACTATCTAAAAATAGGATTTTATGGCATAATTCAATCCTGAGTATTCAAGGAGTAGAACTATGCCCAAACGCAAACGCCGACTGCCAACCCTGTGCCAAGTTCCTGATGGCTTGTGGCAACGGATTGAGATTTTTAAAAAATTTTGAAATATTCAGAGGACATTACGATGGACGTTTCCGAACTGGTCAAGCAACTGCTCCCCATTCTTGTTCCCTTGTTGCTGTATCTGGTCAAAGCGAGTGAAAAAGCGGCGGAGGAAGCGGGCAAGGATGAAACACTAGCGCGCGAACTGGTGCCGCTGGTGCAGTCACTTGAGCACACGCACGTTACTGTCATTGCCAGCGGTGATCGGAGCGTGGCAGTAGGGGGTAGCGTAAGCGGGAGTGTGATTAGGACAGGGGATGCTAACGTTTAAGTGAAGAAGCGAGAGAATCCGATTGGTACAGAAAAGTTTAAGGAAAACAAATGCATATTACCTATTCCATCAGTCTTTGGAACTATACCCATTACTCAACACCGCCACCACTCGATCAAGTCTTGGCAAGTTTGCGCGCACAAGGGTATGGGGTGGAACTTTGGTCACACTGGCAAAGTCGTGACTTGTTCGATCCATCGCAACGCGCTGCGTTACGC
>JAOACU010000720.1 GCA_026417715.1 Anaerolineae bacterium
GTGCTGCGCTGAATGGGGTAGCGTAAGATTCATCTTGCGCTACTGACCGGGGGGCGAAGCGGACAGCAATCTGTCCGTTTCGCCCCCCTTTACTTTTCCCCGAATGTAGAAAGGGGGGGACAGCGGCCCGAAGCTGCCGCAATCAAAAATATTATGCCTTTTTTTACCCCACGCGGAGGCCAATGAACATATTTTCCTATTGACAATTTCTATCAACTGATATAAACTGTAACAGGGAGCGAGGAGTGAAATGGCTCACCAACGCGTGGTATATTGGCTGGCTGGATTCGGGATAGTAACAGTTTTGCTGCTCATCAGCGGGTTTGTCGTCAGGCAACCGGCCTTTGCTGGCTTTACCCCCACTCCGACGCCGACAGAGACACCCACTCCTGTACCAACCCCTATCCCAACCCCGACGGAGACTCTCTTGCCTCCGAGCACTCCTCCGGCAGAGACAGCAACTCCGACTCCGGTGATTCCACTGCTTCCGGAGGTTGGAAGAGAAACGGCTATCCCTGCCTGGCCCTTCCTGGCCCTGGGCGCGGCTGCTCTGCTGGCTGGGTGGCTGGTGAAGCGCAAAGGATAATACGGAACACGCAATACGCAACGCAACACGCAAAACCTGCTCCGTATTCTGTTGAACCCAAAGGAGGGTCCGATGCGCCATTCCTGGTTTTCCCTATGGACGCTATTATCCCTGCTTTTGAACATCATCGCCCCTCTGGGCGTATCCGCCGCCCCGGCCAGTTCGGCCACGGATACTCCCCTCCCCAAGGCGAACCTCCTGCCTGCCTGGTTTGCTCCCCTCCCCGGGTCACAGAGTACGGAGTACAAAGTGTTCCCCCCCTGGTTCGCCCCCGGGCCGGAGCACGCCCCTCGCCAGCCAGCCACGGACTACGGAACACGCAATACGGAATACGATGAAGGGCATTTTCCAGGGACTGGCCCGGACG
>JAOACU010000072.1:0-7395 GCA_026417715.1 Anaerolineae bacterium
AGATGTGTATAAGAGACAGCACCTGAACAATTTGCAGAGATGAAGGCGCGCGGCGAATTTCTGGAACACGCGGTTGTGTACGGTTACGAGTATGGCAACTCGAAAAGCGAAGTGCGCCAAGCCCTGGCGCGCGGTCAAGACGTGATTATGCGGATTGATGTGCAAGGCGCCGCGACCATCAAACGCCTTGTGCCCGAAGCCGTCTTTGTCTTTTTGATGCCCCCCTCGATGCAGTCTCTCGAAGCGCGCCTGCGCAAACGCCGCACCGAACCCGAAGAGTATTTGAACATTCGCTTGCACGCCGCGCGCTTGGAGATGAACGAGGTGGACAAGTTCGATTATGTGATTGTCAACGAAGATGACGCGCTCGATGAGACGGCGGCGTTGTTGCATGCCATCATCCAAGCCGAACATTGCCGCGTGCGCCCGCGTTGTGTGGTGCTGTGACGAACGACGAACGACGAAAGACGAAAGAAAAAAAGAGACCTGTCGAGTCTGAAAGACTGACAGGTCTTTGAATTTTATAGCCCAAACACGCGCGCGGCATTTTCTCCCAAGATTTTGCGCTGTTCTTCGTCAGACAATCCTACCGCGCGCACCTCGTCCAAGAAAGGACGCATATCGGGTTCTTTCTGGCGTCGGGGATAGAGTATCAACGGATAATCGCTGCCAAACAACACCTTGTCTGCACCCACAAGGTTGACGACCACGCGAAAAACATCGGGCGCGTACAACAAAGGTGAAGCCGCTGTATCGTAGAAAACATTTTGCGATGCCGCGCGTACTTCGGGCATTAGTTCGTAGAACGGATAGCCACCGCCCCAATGTGCCAGCACTAGGTGCAAGTCGGGAACTTGGCGCACGAACGCGTAAATCTCCGCAAGTGATAGACGTCCCTTGCCTGGATAAAGATGCCCCACTGGCTCGTTCGTATGCAACATCAGAGGCACACCCATTTCGCTTGCCGCGCGCGCCAACTGCAGGAACGCGGCATCGTCCAAGCGAAATCCTTGTCCATCTGCATTCAATTCTCCTACGCCCACCAAACCACTTTCGACACAACGACGCAATTCGCGGATCGCGGCGTCTCCAGCGTTGGGTTGCACGGTGCACAGCACGCTGAGGCGCGCGCGATGTTGCCGCGCAATCTCGATGAGCCACGTATTTTGTTCTACACAGACATCGTGATTTTGCCATGCCCAGCCCGCGACCACAGCGCGATCCACACCACTGGCATCCATTGCCGTCAGTAATTCGACGACGCCGATGGTGCGCGCTTTGGGACTGGCGTACAGATAGCCGAAGAACGTATCGCGTTCCGCATACTGCGCGCGCTGGGTAATCACGTTAGGTGAAAAAAGGTGTGTGTGCGCGTCAATGATCATTGTGGCTCTACCTAAACGCGGCGATCCACGCGCGCCACTTGGACACCTCGTCCGAATGGAACGGAAGATACAGCGACACGCGATCCAAAATGCCGGCGTAGCGTTGCTGAATGCGCGCGGGCAATTCCTCCCAAGGCGCGACGATGGCGACCGCGTTCAGTAACTCGTCGCTCACCAGCGCGGGCATCTCATCCCATTTTTGTCGCGCGGCGAGTCGTCTCAACTGTTGATTGATCTCGCCCCAGCCGTGCACATCGAGGATCGCTTGGTACGATGGTGTGGAGGCGTAGAACGCGATTTGTGTGCGCGCGGCTTCGCGCTCGGCGTCATCCGTCGCGACGAAAATCGTGGACGAGAGTTGCACCTCGGCGCGCGTGCGATGGGCTTTTGCCGCACCTGCTTCGATGTTCGGCAACACGATTTGCCGAATGTACTCGACCGTGTGGAACGGATGCACGTGAAAGCCCTGACACAGTTCGCCGGCTAGACGACACAAGTGCTCGTTCACACCCGCGATGAAAATCGGAATGTCGGGATGTTCGATGGGACCGGGGTTGAAGAACGGCGACATCAAGGTAATTTTATAAAATTCTCCGCGAAAATTCACCGTGCCATCGCCTTGCCACGCGCGCCACAACGCGCGAATCGCCAGAATCGTCTCGCGTAGTTTGGGCGCAGGCGGGTCCCACTTCATCCCAAAGCGGCGTTCGATGTGCGCCTTGACCTGCGTACCCAAGCCCAAGATGAAACGCCCATTCGTCGCGCGTTGCAAGTCCCACGCTGTTTGTGCGATCACCGTCGGACTGCGCGCGAATGCCACAGCAATTGCCGTGCCAAAGTGCAGGCGCGTGGTGTGTTGGCTCGCAATCGCCAGCGGCAAAAAGGGATCGTGTTGCGTCTCGCTTGTCCACAACGCATCGAATCCCGCTTCTTCTGCCGCGCGCACGAGCGGCGCCACCTCGCTCAAATCGTGAAACATCACATTTACATCAACTTTCACACCTTACCCCACTGAACACTGAATACTGAACACTGTCCCACTGTCTCACTGTCCTACTGCCCCCTGTCTCCTACTTGATCCGATACCCTCTCTCCTCATTGTTGAACACCCACGCGACCACATCGCCAATGTGAATTTCTTCATCGAGGTATGCTTCCATCGTGACTGCCGCGCTACCGCGTCCGCGTAGTTGTTGTTGCGCGCGGCGCATCTTTTCAAAACGATCCTTCCACACGACGAAATTTTGCGGACGCAAATCCACCCAACCCTTGCGCGCGTACTGATCTATCGCCTCGGGTGTGAGAGGCACTGTGTTCGTGTCCGCGCGTTCGGGAATGCGAATGAACGGACCGCGCAAAATGCGTTTGCCATCGGGGGTGAGAATCGGCAAGCCAACCGAAGTGATGGTGTGACGCAAATCGTTGTGACGCAACAAGTAGCGATACAACGCATCAGCAATTTGGCGCGGCTTTTGCGTCAGAACGCGTTTAAGCGTGTGATAGCGCGCTTTGAGCAAGTACGCTTCGTACAACAACTTGGAGAGTTCGGGCGGACCCAGTTGCCCCAACGCAACACTCGGCACACCTGTCTCTTCTTCCAAGCGTGCAATCTCTTCGAGCGCGGCGCGGCGCAAATAGCCCGCGCGATACGTCGGTTCGAGGATGGCGCCGTCAATCGCGGCAATGACATCGGTGCCGGTGTTCGCGCCTTGAATCTCCAACACCACCTTGCGCGCGATTTCTTCGGGCGTGATGAATTCCATCTGCCGCAACGAGGTGATGGCTTCAAACTCGCCTTTGGTGAACAAACCATTTTCGCCCGTGTCCACCACGACCATTCGCAGTTTACCGAGTTTTTTGTAACGCGAAGCGTCGTCGCGCAAGGTCAACGTATCGCCCAACTCTTCGTCTTTGTTGACGTACACGAACACGGGGTCGCCGCGTTCAGTAATCGCGCGCATCGTAATATCCGCGTAGCCGATCATCGCGGCGGGCTTGATTTCTTTGACAATCGGCGCGCCGGGCGTGCGTGCCATCAGGAACATCAAACCTGTGTGTGCGAATGCTACTGCCGTTTTCGACATCAACTTTGCCGAGGGTTTGTCTTCGCCGTGCGTGTAGGGAATGTTCAAGCCCATTCCGCCCGTGCCCGTCGTGCCGATTTTGAGATACAAGCGCGTGCCGACTTGTTCCATCGCGCGCAAAATCAAAATGATGTGACGCACCAACTGCGGTACGGCTTGCGAGAGAAGTAAAATCTCGAACGCGCGCGCGGCATCTTTGCGCATCTTGGCAACTTCGGCGATGCCCGCGTGCAACTCTTCGCGCGTGCGGACAGGGACACCGCGCGTTTCGCCAGGTGGGTGTACTGTTTCGTTCAGGTAATCAATCTTGTCAAAGAGCGCGTCCAACTTTTGCTTGGCAAGGATGGACGCGGTGTACACATCTTGATAACTGATTGCTGTTGCCGTGTTGATGCTGTCCACGATGACACTGGGCTTGTGTTCCAAAATCAGTTGCACGAGACGCGAACGCTGGTATGCTGCGTCGAGATCGCCGAGGAGATCATCGTACAAATCGGCGCGATACCGAGGACTGTCGAGGAGCGTCGCGCGTTTTTCATCGGTAAAATCTGCGCGCACGAACACATCGCCCCAAACGCCCAGCCAGTTGATTTTAGGGAATTCTTTTTTGAGCGATGTCACTACCTCGTTGACTTCGCTTTGATACAACGAGGCAATGATGATCGTGTGCGGATGAATGTCGCGCGCGATCTGCCGCGCCACTTGGGCGCCGACCAGACCCGCGCCACCGAGAATGAGAATCGTTTGGTCAGACATCGTTGTCCTTTCCGACGGAGGACGAAGGACGGAGGACGGAGGCGTTCGTCATTCGTCTTTCGTCACGAATCGAATGCGTTGATCCGTTGCAAAGATTTTTAACGCGCGTGCGCGCACGTCCATCACGCGTGCACGCGCAAAGTACTCAAAGTCGAAAGTGGTCTCGTCGCCCGCGCGCAAACTTGGAATCGGCATCAAGCGCGCGGTGAGCGGTTTGTTCAACTTGATTGCCAGTGTTGCAAGGTCGAGCAAGATTGCCGCTAGCGCGTCTTCCGATGTGTCACCGGGGAGTGGCACCGTGTCGAGTCCGGTGCCGCACACGGTCGCGTAGAGCAACAAATCGTCGAGTGTGAACGCGGGTGTGCGCGCGGCAAGCGTTGCGTCTTCCAACACGGGGAACATTACGCCGCAAAAGCCGGTGCGGGGAAAACGCGCGCGCTGGATGCAATCGGTGATAAAAGCGGTGATGAAGAGCGTGCCATGTTCACCGAACGGCGCGCCGAGCGCACGCTCGATCGCCGCGCCGATGCTGCGCGCCGCATCGGGATACGGCGCAAACGAAAAGTCAATCCCCACAAAGCGAAAACCGAAACGCGCAGCAAGATCATCGGCAACGCGCGTGATGTTTTCGCTCGCGCGCTCGATGGCGGCGATGAGTCGTGTGCGCGCGTCGTCTAGGGTGTTCGCGTTCTGAAATGCCTCAACCGCAAGTGCAGCACCTTCGGTGGCAAACGCGAACGCGGGCGCGCCGCCATCGTGATACGCCGCCGGGAAGAACGGCGAATGTGGTTGCACATTCGCAAGTGCGGCAAAACGCAGATTACCAAACCCTTGCGGTGTTGTCTCGGCAAGTTGGTGCATCACGCGCGCGGCGCGCTGAATCGCCGTGAGCGAAATGCCTTGCGCGCGCGTGGCGATGTGCGCGGACGCGAACACGGCATCGGTGTTGGCTAGCACAGTGGGAATCACATCGAGGCGCGAATCGTCACCGGGTAGCGCACCGAGCGACACATAATCAATGTGATGTGCGCGACACGCGGCTTGGAGATCGCGCGCCCAACGAGTCAAATCGTCCAGACGAGGTGGCTGGGGAAAAGCAAGACGCGCGGTTTGAATCGGTAGCGCGTTGCGCGCGGCGGTAATCAAATCGTCGAGCGCGCGCAGGTGAGTATCGTCGAGCAAATCGTAGGTGAGAAAGCCGGTGAGTGAACGAAGGTTCATTCGCTAGGGACCAAAGAAAAAGTCGAACAACTGTTGCTGAAGTGTTTTGGTGGGTATCGGTGTTGGTGTTGTTGGACGCGGCGTGGGAGTAGGGACAGGAGTGATTTGAGGAATCACAACCGTATCATTCGGTAATGCCCAGCGCCAATTCCGTCGCGCGTAATCATTCACGAATTCGTCGGTAGCCACATAATCGCGGAGTTGACGTAGTTCAGTGTTGCGCATCTCTTCTTCGCGCACTTGCTGTTCGTACGTTTTTTCGAGTTGCCACAATTGAAGGTTGATGAGAATGCGCTGACTGAAATCCCACAAGAAAAACGCGGCAACGATGATCAAGAAAAGAGCGATGGTCTGAATCGGGAGGCGAGACATTGGCGACGTCCTTTCGTCGTTGTGCCCACAAGGGCAATGCGTCGCGCGGGTTGCGTGGATATGATACGCGAAATTGCGTGCCAAGTCAAAGCGTCAACGAATCTACAACGAATAAACGAATGGACGGTACAATTCATTTAGCACTATTGGTTAATAGTGTCCCTTCACGAAAATCATCATCCAAGAGCGCGCGCTCGATCATTCCTGCGCGCATCGCGCTGATGATGTGGACGTGCAAGTGTGGCATACGTTCGATCAGCGACAGCATCATTTTCACTTTGGTCAGCATTCCGCCAGTCACATCTACACCATACGAACCGCGCAACTGCGCTTGGATGCGCGGAAACGTTTGCGGCGTAATCACGGGAATCAACTGCGCCGATGGATCAGTCAACGGGTCGGCAGTGAACACGCCATCTACAATGCCCGCGAGAATGATGCGCGTCGGTTGCACGTGTGGCGCGAGATACGCGAATACCCTCTCGGTCGAAACGATCGTCATCTCGCGCGTTTCGTCGAACGCGACGTCGCCGTGCACGAGTGGCACAAGACCGTGCGCGAGTGCAGTGCGAATCGGCGCGAGCGCAAGTTCGACGAGTTCGCCGTCGCGGCAGCGCGCGGATGCGGACGGCGGTAGCGCGACGACGGGCACACCTTCGGCGAGAAAAATGTCTGTGACCAGACGTGTGAGGCGCGCAGCGGCGGCGCCGGTTTCGGCAAAGGCGCGCCAATTGCCGCGCGCGCCAAAGTCGAATTTTTTCGCGGCATAGTGCCCAAACGAACCACTCCCGTGTCCGATGACGATTTCGAGCGTTGGACGCGCGGCGCGCGCGCGTTGCACCTCGCGCGCGATGCGTTGAATCACCTCGACGCGTGCCGTTGCCTCGCGTGTTTTGTCGGTGATGGCAGAACCGCCGAGTTTGAGAAAGATCATTGATGACGAAGGACGGAGGACGAAGGACGAAGGCGTTGGTCTTTCGTCCTTCGTCTTTTGTCTTCAAGGTAGGTTGCCTAATAATTGATTCACGCGCGTAGCGGCGTTCTTGAGTTCGGCGTTGGGGTCTGCACCATTTGCCACGCGCGTCCACATTTCGACGATGATGGTGTCAATCTGCGCCGCGTCTTTAACGGTGGGCGCAGAACGCAAAGTGGGGAGCGTGTCGCCAAATCCTTCGCGCAAACGCAGGAAGGATGCCGGCAACTGTGGCGCGATTTGCGCGTACGCCGAGAGTCGCACTGGAACGCGCAAGGTGATAGGCGTCCAACGCGCGCTCTGTTCGGGTAGAGTGAGCCAGCGCGTCAGCAACCACGCGGCGCGCATACGCGCGTCGGTGGTGTGAAAAATGGCGATGGACGCGCCGCGTTGTGCAGTGACGGGACGCGTCGGATTGGTTTGGGGAATGTTGGTAACGCCCCATTTGAGATTCGTGGCTGACGCGGCTTCGGCAATCGGTGCCAGATCGTCAGTGTCGCCAAACCACAACGCGGCTTTGCCTTGCAAAAAATCGGCGCGTGCGCGCGCGTCTGAATCAGCAAGGTACGCCGCACCACTTTTGGTCAGCGCAACGATGAGTTGC
>JAOACU010000072.1:7405-9582 GCA_026417715.1 Anaerolineae bacterium
AAAGATTTCAGCCCAGCATCATCCGCAAAGCGCGCGTGGCGTTGCGCGTCGTCTAGCACGCTACTGCCGCGACTGAAGAGGAAGGCGTAGAAGACGAACGCGTTCGGCGACATTACCCAGCCGTGCGTTTTGCCGCGCGTCGTCACCCGCGCTGCCTCGCCGAACTGTTCCCACGTGCGTGGCACCGCGATCTTTGCCGCTTGCAACAACTCGGCGTTGTAGTAGAGCACAATCGCGCGATGGTCAAACGGAAAAGCCAACGTGTGCTGACTCAGTTCGGGAAAACGTCCAGCGTCTAACAAGCCCGGAAAAAATCGGCGCGCGCGTCATCGCGCAAACCGTGTTGCCGATCATTCATCAGCGTATCGAGTGGCGTCAGCGCGCCGCGTCGTGCCAATTCAGCCAGTACACGTTGTTCGGCAATCACAAGGTCAGGGGTTCGATTGAGCGCAATGGCGGCAAGCCCTTGTCGCAACAATTCGGCATCGTTGGCTTTGGCTTCCACGCGCACGGTGATATGGGGATAAGTCTTGTGAAAATCGTTGACGAGAATTTGAACGAGCGCGGCAGGTGTATCGGTGTACGAATGCCACAGGGTGATAGTGATCGGTTGATTCGTCGTGGACGCAAGAGGACGCGTGTCGGTGGGTGATACGTTGGCGCACGCGACGAGCAATGCGCAATATGCAATACGTAATACGTAATACGTGAGGCGTGAGACGTGAGGCGTGAACATTTTTTATCGTTCTTCGAGAAGGTTGTGCAGAATCGTAGCAATATCGAGCGCGGCGCGTGGACGTGCGAGTTCGCGCGCGCGCGCGGCATAACGCGCGAGAATATCGTTATCGGGTGCAAGCCACTCGCGCAAGGTGCGTACGATTGCATCGGGCGTGCGTTGCAGGACACCAACACCGCTTTGTTCGACGAAGGTGACGTTGCCGGTTTCTTGCCCGGGCAAATAGCCGCTCAACAAAATCGGCAGACCGCATGTGAGCGCTTCGCAAATCGTGCCTGGTCCGGCTTTGGTGATGATCACGTTCGACGCGCGCATCCATTCGGGCATATTCGTCACGAAACCTTGAATGTGGACAGGGATGTGCCACTGCGTCGCGTTCAATCGTTCGCGCAATTTTTTGTTGCGTCCCGCAATGACGACAAGTTGAATCGGCAAGCACGCGGCATCAATCGCGCGCGCGATGTCGTACAACGGTCCCATTCCTTCGCCACCACCGACGAGTAGAACCGTTGTGCGTTCGAGATCGAGCCCTAACTTGTGACGTGCGTCGCGTTGCGTAATCCGACTGTCGGCGAATTGCAATGCGACAGGTTGGCCGACCACGCGCAATTTTTCTTTGGGCATTCCAAATCGTTGCGCTACGCGATACGCGCCTTCGGTTGGGACGATGCACAAGTCCACGCGCGGATCGAACCAAAAGCAATGCGCATCGAACAAATCGGTGACGACGGTGACGAACGGCACGCGCGATCCGATTTGTCGTAACGCCGAATAGCCGAGTGCAACGAAGATCGGATGCGTGCTGACAACGAGATCGGGTTGCGCTTCGCGCAAGAGCGCGCGCAAGCGTGGCACGATGCTCACATAGAGGTACGGCGAAACGAGACGCGTTGCCACGCGATTGTTCAAGATGTGAAAGCCCAAGCCCCACAGCCACTCAAAGTACGTGGTGAACGGCAAGTATGTTTCGGGTGCGTAGTTGAGTGGGAAGAGCGCGGCGCGTTTGAACACATCGAGCAGCGTCACCGCGTAGCGGTTGGGATACTGGCGCGCAAGCGCGGCGGTAATCGCTTCGGCGGCGCTACGATGTCCACCGCCAGTATCGGACATTAGGAAGAGGATGCGGCGTACAGTCACAATGATCCAAATCGAAAAAGGTTTAGGTGTGCAAGTGGCGCGCGCGCGCCGCGCGGTAAGCACTCACCGTCCACACAACGTTCACCAACGCGACACAGGCGACCAGTACGGCGACGAGCACTGTCACGCGCGGAATGCCGTACACATCGGCGAGATTGCCAATTAGCAACATCGGCGGAATGGCAACAGCATTGCCGATGGTGAATTGCACTGCCAAGACGCGCCCGCGCACCGCATCGTTGGAGCGTTCTTGCACGATGGTCTGCGCGGGGTTGTTGATCGTTGCCATTGCCATTCCAACGAT
>JAOACU010000721.1 GCA_026417715.1 Anaerolineae bacterium
ACGCAATACGCACTACGCAGTATGCAATACGCACTACGCAATATGCTTTACGCCACCACCGCCTCCATCTCTCGACGAACACCTAGCGCGTTGCGCACATCCCACAACATTCCTTCGATCTGCGCCATAATTTGTTGATTGTTAAAGTGCGAGCCGGTGATCGCGCCTGATGGACACGCGGCGACACACGTGCCACACCCCTGACACAGCGCGGGATTGATTTCACTCACCGCGCGGTCTTCGATGAACGTGATCGCGTTGAACGGACACAAGTTGTTGCAGATGCGACAACCCGAACATTGTTCGGCATTGATGCTTGCGCGCACTGGCTCTAGCACCACCTGTCTTTGCCCGATGAGTCCGAGCACGCGCGCCGCCGCCGCCGCGCCTTGTGCGACACTTGCAGGAATGTCTTTGGGACCCTGACACACGCCAGCGATGAAAATGCCTTCGGTCATCGTCGCGACGGGATCGAGTTTGGGATGGCGTTCGATGAACCAACCGTTCGCGCTACACGAGATACCGAATTTCTTCGCGACCTCTTTGGCATCGTGGCGCGGTTGCATCGCCGCCGAGAGAATGACCATATCCACCGGCACGCGCAATTGTCTGCCCGCTAGCGTATCTTCGACTTGGATGATGAGTTTGCCTTCTTCGCCGGGAAAGCGCGGCACATCGGTCACTTCGGCAACTTTGCCGCGAATGAAATGCACACCTTCGTCGAGAATGCGCCGATAGAATTCGTCGTAGGTTTTGCCCGGCGTGCGAATGTCAATGTAAAAGTTGTACACTTTGGCACCGGTCTTTTCCTTGACCAGATGCGCGAATTTCAACGATTGCATACAACAAATCGCCGAGCAGTCCACGTTGTACTTGATGTCGCGACTACCGACACAATGGACGATACCAACTGTCTGCGGCACGGTCACACC
>JAOACU010000722.1 GCA_026417715.1 Anaerolineae bacterium
AAGATGTGTATAAGAGACAGGCGCAAGTACGTGCCGATTTTGCCAACGGCGGCTTGGCTCATCGCCATATCGAGCACGATCGGATCGCGCGTGCCACGCGGCACACCAATCGCCAACGGATTGTTGCCGAGCAAGGGACGCGTGGAACCGAACGCCAGCATATTCGGAATCGCGTTCGTGGTGCAAATGCCGATGCAACCGGCTAGCGCGGCGCGGTAGGCGTAGGCGTGCGCGCGACCCCAGTGTGTCAAGCGCGTCGCCACACACGCACCCAAGCCGAATTGTTTGGCGCGCGCAATCGCATCATTCATCGCTTGGAGTGAGACATAGCGCCCAAGCCCGTGATCGCCATCGAGCAAACACGTGGCGGCGCGTTCGCGCACAATTTTGATTTGTGGATTTGGATTCGCTCTGCCCTCGCGAATCGCGCGCACAACGAGCGGCAACATTCGCACGCCGTGCGAAGGCACGCCGAGCAAATCGGCTTCTGCCGTCAACTCTGCTTCGATGTCGCGAATCGGTGAGGGCACGCCAACGTCGGCAAGCGTTCGTGCGATGATTGCAACAAGTTTCTGATGTGGAACTCGAATTTCGTTTGGCATAGCAAACTCCTGAATGTGACCGATGACGGATGACGGACGACGGACGACTGTCACCAATAATGGACGATAGAACAACGATCTGTTACGCATTATACGCAATTTTGGTGATGAGGAAATCTAGATGAAAGGAGTTTTTGAATGGCGTACTTTGAATCTATCTCGAACCAGCCGGGTTTGAACACGCTCCCATCCAACCCGTGCAAGTTGCTCGATTTCAATTTGCTTGTGCTGGCTGATGGCAAAGCGTACGAAGGCACGAGCGGCAACCGCGAGATTTGCGCGGTGGTGCTCGGT
>JAOACU010000723.1 GCA_026417715.1 Anaerolineae bacterium
CAACAAAGCGGGACGGTGGACACCGTCCCGCTTTGCGTGGGCGAAGCCTTAGCGCAGCGCCTGCGTCATCAGCTCCACGAACTCATCCCATTCTTCCGGCAGGAAATGAATGGTGATATTGCCGAGTTCGAGATGATAGACCTGTCCGCCTTCCTCGTTGCTGGTCCAGATCAGGTACTGTTCAGTTTCTGCTAACGTCTGATAGTCTTGATTTGCCATTGGGTCACTCCTTGATGTGAACTAAATATAAAACTAGCCAAGCACAGACACAGTTTAGCGTCGGCGCGGGGTACGTTCGCCCCCGGCACGCTTACTACTGCCACGCGCTCCACCATCGTTTTCTTGAGCTTGTTCTACCGTCCATCCTTCAAGCACAGCGCGGCGCGAAAGGCGAATCTTGTTGTCGCTGTCAATGTTGGTCACCATCACCATGATTTCATCGCCAACGTTGACGGCGTCGGTGACTTTTTCGATGCGTTTTTCACTGAGTTGAGAGATATGCACCATCCCATCTGTGCCCGGTAGAATTTCGACAAACGCGCCGAAGTCTGTGGTACGCACCACACGACCGGTGTAAATTTTGCCGACTTCCGGCGTTTCGCCCATGCTGCGGATCCGTTCCAGAGCTTTTTCTGCGCCTTTACCACCACCGATAAAAACCGTGCCGTCCTCGGCAATGTCAATTTTGACTTCAAATTCCTGCTGAAGGGCGCGGATATTCTTCCCACCAGGGCCGATGAGTGCGCCGATTTTATCTACCGGAATGCGCGTCGTCAACATGCGCGGCGCGTAAGGTGAAAGTTGCGCGCGCGGCGCGGGGATCGTGGCCTTAATCAGCTCCAAGATCTGCAAGCGCGCCTCGCGTGCCTGCGCCAGAGCTTCTTCCAGAATGGCACGCGATACGCCCTTGATTTTAATATCCATCTG
>JAOACU010000724.1 GCA_026417715.1 Anaerolineae bacterium
TTGCCGTACTCAACGTGCCGTTCGTCTGTGCGTTCGTGGTCACGCTTATCGTGGCAATGCTCTTGGGTATGGTTGTCGAACGCGTGGTGATTCGGCGCGTCAGTGCCACATCGCACATCAACCCGGTGATTGCAACGGTGGGCTTGGGATTGATTCTCGTCGGTGTGGCGGGTTGGCTGTGGGGCTACGAGGTGCGCGCGTTTCCCGCGCCGGTTGCTGGTGCGCCATTTCGCTTGGGCACCGTCGTTTTGAGCCAAGTGAACGCGTTAATTCTGGGTGTCGTGCTGTTGTTGATGGTACTCCTGTTCATGTTCTTTCGCTATAGCGTCATCGGTATCGCGATGCGCGCGGTGGCACAAAATCGTCTCGCGGCGCAATTGATGGGTATCAGCGTCAATCGCATCAACGCGCTGGGTTGGGGCTTGGGCACTGCGTTGGCGGCAGTCACCGGTATTTTGATCGCGCCGCTCAACTATCTCGATCCGATGATGATGGGCGATGTGATGCTCAAAGCGTTTGCGTCAGCGGTGTTGGGCGGTTTTACGAGTATGCCCGGCGCAGTGGTCGGAGGTGTGTTATTAGGCATCATAGATAGCGTGGTGGGTTTCATCGTTCCCGAACTACGTACGACAATCGCCTTTCTGTTGATTATTTTCGTTCTGGTGGTGCGCCCCAGCGGTTTGTTGGGCAAACACGAAATCAAAAAAGTGTAGAGGTCGTTGATGACCACATGGCGGCGATGGTGCACACTCACGAATGCATTGACCGCGCTGGGGTTGGGTGCGGTCTTCCTGCTCCCGACGTTGCTCAGTCTGATTCCAGATATTCCACTGGGCTATGTGCTCTATCTCGTTTCACTCGGCTTGATTTACGCGATTGTCGCGTTGGGTCTCAATCTATTGTTCGGATACGCAGGAC
>JAOACU010000725.1 GCA_026417715.1 Anaerolineae bacterium
GACAATTTGTGGCGCGATTGGGCAACCCAGCATATGCCCGCACTGCAGGATTACCTAGAGGAAATTCAAACCTGGCAACTGGTGCTACGACACGGCGATTTCGAGGTGTATCGTAATCCAGCGCGTTGAGTTTCATTCCGTACAGGAAACTAGGATGATAAGGTCATTGTCCTTGCAAACAAGACATGTGGAGATCGTATTAGTACTCTCCTCTCTCGTAATTGCCAATGTGGTTATGTTTTTGATAGGAACGATGGGGGATTATCAAGTCACTTTTTACAAATCGGTTCAGTACCTTGTGCGTGGTGAAAACATCTATACTGGTTCTTATCTGCATCCGTACAATGGCAGAGAGTATCCACCCTTCAATCCAATTTGGGCAATCTACACGATTGTGCCTATCAGTCTAGTACCTTTTCCGATGGCTGGGGCAATGCGCTATTTCCTAGATTTGGCGATGATTCCATTTCTAGTTTATCTCTGTGCACGAATGGTAGGGTTAAATACACGCTGGCTCATTCTCATCATCGTTACTGCGCCTTGGCATTTTATTACACTTTATTCGGGACAATGGACCACTCTGGCGTTCTTGGGAATGTTGCTATGCTATTATGGATTACATCGGCGTAACATCCCGCTCGTTGTGATTGGAATGTGGCTTGCGTTAATCAAGGTCAATCTTACGTTACTCGTCTTGGTGGCTACCTTAGGGTTTGCTTGGCGTAATCGAATGCTCTTAGGAATCATCGCGGGATTAACGGGACTGCTCTTCGTTTCCTCTCTGGCTCAACCAAGTTGGTTCTACGATTTATTGATGTTGTACATCGAGCGCGTACGCCAACCACGTTTGGAAGACTCGGTGCTCTTGATGCCTGGGTATCCTTGGGCGCAACTTGTGCTTTTAACGGCAG
>JAOACU010000726.1 GCA_026417715.1 Anaerolineae bacterium
GCCGGGAGAGGTAAAATACGCGAATCGCTCATGAGAAGTCTCCTCTTACGTGGTGAACCATCCGTCTGAACTTATGCCTTATAGCCAATTTGCCGCAGGAAACTCTTACGCCAGGCCTGATCTTCTGCTCCCTCAATGCCTAAGGGGGACATACCATCAATCACCCCTAAAATGCCACGCCCTTGCGGCGTCTCGACCACAATCACCTGCGTGGGATTGGCCGTTGCGCAGAACAGGTGCACTAGTTCGGGCACAGCTTGCAAGGCGCGCAAAACATTAATGGGATAGTATCCTTCGCCAAGGAAAAGAATGAAGCTATGGCCTGCGCCGATACGTTCCGCGTTGCGTTGGGCCAACTCGATAAGCGCCGCATCCGTTCCGCTCCAACGGATCAGGCGCTTGCCCGACGCTTCACAAAAAGCCACCCCAAACTTGATGCCTGGTACAGCATTGACCAGCGCCTCGTGGATATCTTCGACTGTCTTGATGAAATGCGATTGTCCTAGGACGAAGTTTAACGACTCTGGTTTTTCGATGGCCACAACCTCTAGCTTTAGTTCCATTTTTCACCTCCGCACAACTCAAATGTCCAAACACAGCTTGTCAAGATAGCCTCCTATCCGGATGCTAGTAAGCGAGGTTGGCCCATGCCTTGTTGAACCGGTCGTCTCGGGCATGAACTCGCCTTGTTAGGCCATCCTCGGTATCTTTCAACTGTACGCAAACCAGGCTCGTTGAGGTAATCGAAGGCGCCACATTCGTTGACGTTTTTCTAAAGGGCTTTCGCCTGCTCTTCAACAGCTTGGATCGTAGCGCGGACACGCGCGCTATCTGTACCTACCGCAATGATGCGTATTCCCTCCACACGCGCGGCGGGGAAAGCGCGTGCGAGCGATTTCAGATACACATC
>JAOACU010000727.1 GCA_026417715.1 Anaerolineae bacterium
GTGGATGCGATTGATGAAGAGCGCACGAAGGTGCGCGTGTTGGTGTCTTTCTTTAACCGCGAGACACCCATTGAACTTGATTTCTTGCAGGTGGAAAAGGTGTAAGTAAGCGCCTGGGCCTCGCCCGGTCCAGTTAAGGAGTTTAACTATGGCAAAGAAAAAGATTAAGGCTATTGTGAAATTGCAGCTTCCGGCTGGTAAAGCCGCTCCCGCTCCTCCGGTGGGTCCGGCGTTGTCGCAGCATGGTGTGAACATTATGCAGTTTGTCAAGGATTACAACGCGCGCACGGCTTCCATGGCTGGTAGCATTGTGCCGGTTGAGATTACCGTGTACGCTGACAATTCGTTCACGTATGTGCTGCGCACGCCCCCGACGGCGGATTTGTTGCGCAAGGCTGCCGGTGTCCCCAAGGGTTCCGGTGAGCCGAACCGCAAGAAAGTCGGCAAGATCACGCGCAAACAGTTGCGCGAAATTGCCGAGATGAAGATGAAAGATTTGAACGCGAATGATATTGAGGCCGCAGAGGCCATGATCGCTGGTACCGCCCGCAGTATGGGGATTGAGATTGTAGACTAAGGTCTGCATCCCCGTGGGAGGGCCGCAAGCCCGTAAGCACCACAAGGAGATGAAAAGATGCCACGACGTGGAAAAAAGTACATTGAAGCAGCGCAAAAAGTAGATCGCGAAAAGCTTTATTCGCCGCGTGAAGCCCTAGAGTTGGTTAAGCAGGTTAGCTACGCCGATTTTGATGCGACGGTTGAGCTGCATCTGCGTATGGGCCTGGATCCGCGCCGTTCGGATCAGCAGATCCGCGGCGTGGTGAGCTTGCCCTACGGTTTGGGTAAGCAGGTGCGTGTCTTGGTCTTTGCCTCGGCAGAGGCGGAAGCTGCGGCGCGCGCCGCCGGGGC
>JAOACU010000728.1 GCA_026417715.1 Anaerolineae bacterium
CTCTGTGTCCTCTATGGCAATCTGAGTAGTTACCTTCGCTCAGGGCAAGCCTCAGTCTTTCGTCATCCGTCCTCCGTCATCCGTCTTTCGTCATCCCACCAAAATTCTCCCACACCCCGAACACAGCACAAGCACATTGCCTTCGCGCACGCGTTGAATCAGCGCGGTTGGAATCGCAAAGCCACACGCGCCACACGCATCGCGTTTAAGTTGAACGACAGCGCGTCCGGCTTTGGTCTGGCGCAACTGATCGTACAATCGCAACGCGTCCGCGTGCGCGGCAAGACGCGCGCGGGTCTCTTCGCGCGCGGTGTTCAGTTCGGCAAGACGCGCGATGAGTGCGTCGCGTTCACGTGCCAATTGTTCCAATTCGCGCGCGCGCGTCGTTTCGATGTGCTCAAGCGCGCGGGCAGTTTCATCGGCGCGCGCGTGGGCTTGCTCGACGGCTTCCATCAACGCCAACAATTTGTCATCGAGCGCGTTGCGTTGCCGCTTGTGCATCTGCAAATCCTTTTCCATTCCATCCAATTCTTTGGGATTGGTCACCCGTCCGCTGTAGAGTCGCTCTTCGATGCTTTTGATTTTCGCGTCGAGGGCAAGGGCTTGGAGTTCGCCATCGTGCAATTGCGCGCGCAGATGAGCCAGCCGCTTTTGGGCGTCGGCGTGCGCGGCGCGTGCCGCATCGAGGTTGGGCGTATCGGCAAGCGCGGTGTCAATCTGCTGTAGTCGCTTTGCCTTCTCATCGAGTTCGGTATCGGTCGTTTGGAGTTGCCAGAGCAGGGAGAGTAGGTTCATCGCCATTACCTTCGTCTTTCGTCTTTCGTCGTTCGTCAATGGTAAACGTTCGGTTAAAACCCCGCAACCTTAAAAATCGTAATCAAAGTGGCAAGTACTATTGACACTTGTGGG
>JAOACU010000729.1 GCA_026417715.1 Anaerolineae bacterium
GTCCTTACAGCACTAGCGCGCGATGAGCGGGAAAAAGTACACAGGACACGCGTTCAACGATGCCACACGCAACGGGAACGTTCTGCCTAGCAACGCAACAATCGCTTGCACTGTTGCGAGTTGATTCGAGCCCGTGCCGCTCTGCCACTCGAAACTGCCATCGGACAGTTGGCGTGATAACAAGAATTTGTACGGATCGTTGCCGTTCTTTTGCCACGCGGCAGAGGTGGGGTCTTGATTCGCCGCGAGAATCGCTTGAATGACATACGCCGTCGAATTCGTATCGCTGTCCGTACCCCAAGGCGAAGTCGGATCGTACGGAAAACCGCCGTCGTTGTTCTGCGCCGATTTGAGATACGCGAGCGCGTTCACTACCGCCGTCGAATTCGTCGCCTCGCCGCCAGCAATCAACGCTTGAATCGCGAGCGCGGTCGTGTTCGTATCGGTGCCCCAGCCTGGCGACCATTCCCAGCCACCGTTCGCCTGTTGCAAGTTCTTGAGATACTGCACCGCTGCCGCAGGTATCGTTTGGCTCAGCGCGCGCGTACCCAGCATCGCCCACGCGTGCGGTCCCGCTTCGTTCGAATACGCGCCAGTGCCCGCGTTGTAATAGTGCGACGGTTGCCGCGTGTTGTGCGTCCAACACGGCGCATATGCGCCGATCTGCGCGACCGCCAACTTGCCCGCCGCGCCCGCGCCTTGATTCGCAAAGCGCGACGCGTACATCATTTGGTAACTCAACAGCGACGGCGCGCTCGCTTGACGTTGCCACTCGCGCGACGCATAGTGATTCGCGCCGATAGCGAGTTGCGCTTCTGCCGTCGCGCTATCGTTACCAAAGCCACCATCGGTCAACGCTTGGCGCGGGCGCAACCACTCGAGTGCCCACAC
>JAOACU010000730.1 GCA_026417715.1 Anaerolineae bacterium
AACCAGGGCAAGGCATTGCGATCAAGGTGAACTGGAACAACAACGGCAATGGCAACATTGACGCCTCGATTCAAACCCTCAACGCGTTGATTCGCGGCTTGAAGCAAATTGGCGTGCGCGAACAAGACATTTGGGTTTTCGATGCGCTCAAGCGATTCACGACGCGTTTCACAAGCGCGTGCTTGTATCCCGGTGTTCTGTTCTTCGACGATGGGACGAATCGTCGTGCGGGCTTTGAGAGCACGGATCCGAGCGCGCGCGTCACGTTCACCACGCCCGCCGATTTGCCACCGCATCCTGCCAGTCGCGTGACCGATGTGTTGGTGAACGCGACGTACGTCATCAACTTGCCCATCTTCAAAGCGCACGCTGATCTCGCTGGAGTGACATTGGGGTTCAAGAATCATCTCGGTTCGGTTCCCAACCCCGCCGACTATCATCCGTACATCTTTCCCGGCGAAACAGACTTTCGCAGTTACTATAACTCGATGGTGGATTTGTATCGCAATCCGAACATTGCCGCCAAGACGGTGTTGACGATTGGCGATGGTTTGTTCACCGGCAAAACATGGGGTTCGCCGGCGATGATGATGGCAATCTTTGGCAACAAGCCGCCGAACAGTCTGTTCTTCGCACTCGATCCCGTAGCGATTGATTGTGTGATGTACGATTTTCTCGATGCCGAGTGGCGCATCAAAACCGGCGCGGACAACTACTTGCGCCTCGCCAGCCAACAAGGTCTCGGCGTGTTCGAGCGCGGCAATCCATTGGGCGCGGGCTACACCACGATTGATTATCGGCGAATCGAGATGTGACGGAGGACGGAGGGTTGAGATTAGTGATTGGAGATTAGTGATTAGAGATTGGTGATTGGAAGATTTTCGATTT
>JAOACU010000073.1 GCA_026417715.1 Anaerolineae bacterium
GTCCAACCGATCGTGAGACCGAACGACGCATCGCCGTCGAACGCGAAATTATGCAGTTTGCCGATCGTCTCATCGCGGCGACACCGCGCGATTGCCAACAGATGATAGACCTTTACGATGCACCACCGCGCAAAATTTCGATCATTCCCCCCGGCGTTGACCTCGATTTGTTCCATCCGCCAGAGATTACGGATCGAAAACAGTATTTCAAGGACGAACACACGGTGCTGTTTGTCGGGCGGATTGATCCGATCAAGGGACTCGATACGTGGTTTCGCGCGATGAAGTTGGTCGTCGAACAAGACCCATCGTTGCGCGGGCGCGTGTGCGTGTGCATCATTGGTGGAGATGTGGATGAGGAAGAACCCGACGACGAGTTGGCGCGCTTGCAAGCATTGAAAGACGAACTCGGCATTGCCGATATTGTGACGTTTTTGGGGAAACGTTCACAAGAATCGTTGCCGTACTATTACGCTTCTGCCGATGTGGTGGTGATGCCGTCGCGCTATGAATCGTTTGGAATGGTTGCGCTGGAGGCGATGGCGTGTGGCACGCCGGTCGTCGCATCGGATGTGGGCGGTTTGTCGTTCATCGTGCGCGATGGTGAAACCGGCTTTCTTGTACCTGAAGGCAACGCACAAGCGATGGCAGAGTGTCTCAGTTGCCTCTTGCACGATTCTGAGTTGCGCGCGCGTCTGGGCAAGCGCGGCGTTGAGGTTGCGCGCGAGTATGCGTGGACGCGCATTGCGGATCAAATCGAAACACTCTATCATCAAGTTGTCCGCGACTATGCGCGTGTCCTGTGCGCGGCATAGTGATACACACGCCGCACCGTTTCGACGTTCAATCCCGCCACTAGACCACCACACGATCCCAAAATCAACTTGCCACTGTTTTGTGTGAGCGTAGCAAGTGTCTGCGCGATTTCTGCGTCTGTTCGTTCCGCGCGCAAAAAATCGAAACTCAGGTTGCCCCACAGCGTCAAGTGCTCGCCCACGCGCTGCCGCACGCGCGCGATGGACATTCCTGCTTCGGGTTCTAGTCCTTGCAATCCATCGAGTTCGCATCGCGCAAGATCGTCAAGTACTGCATCAAGATTGCCGTCCGAGTGGAAAAAGACGACGAGACCAAGCGCGTGCAGTGCGCGTACGGTTTCGCGCAACACGGGAAAGTAGAGCGCGGCGAGCGCGCGCGGATTGAAAAACGTTCCCCGATTGTAAGCAATATCCTCACCCAAGATCACACCTTCGGCGCCCGCGTCACGCGCGGCTTGCGCGACGACGCGCGTTTCGTCTGCGCCGCGTTGGAACGCCTCGCGTGCCACATCGGGCAAGGCGTGCGTGTAACGCATCAACGCATCGAATCCCGTTTGTTTGACCGCCGCGCTAAAGGGTCCGTCAATCAGCGCGAACACAAAACGCTCGCGTGCTTGCCATTCCATCACGGCATTTAGCGCGTGATCTGCATCGGGTTGTTGATACGTTCCCCAGCCCGCGCTGAATGGAATCGAAACGAGATCGAGGTCGAGTTCAGTGACGACGTGTTCAAGCGTGTGGGAAGATGGAAATTCGCGGAGGAATTCATCGGCGATGAAAAATTCGCCGCGCGCCAACCGATCGGTCGGCGCGCCGCGCAAGGTGTTGAGGATGCGTTCGCGAGGTGTCATCGAAAGTATGTGAAGAAGTTCAAATATCCGCCGTTCGCTATGCTCTTGGCGTAGTTGACAAAAGACCAACGACGAAAGACAAAAGTTTGTCCTTCGTCTTCTGTCCTTCGTCATCGGTCTTCCGTCCTCCGTCGCTCGATGCTCGCGAGTAGTTGATCGAACGATTGTTGGAATCGGACGACTCCTTCAGCAAGCACTTGTTGCGTCACTGCCTCGAGTGAGATGCCGACGCGCGCGAGCGCGCGAACTGTTTCATAGGCATCGTCAAGATTTTCTTCGATGGTGAGACGCGGCGTGCCGTGATCGCGAAACGCGTCAATCGTTTCGGGCGGCAAAGTGTTCACCGTATCGGGACCGATGAGCGCGTCCACGTAGAGCGTGTCGGGATATTTTGGATTTTTGGTGCTGGTGCTCGCCCACAAGGGACGTTGCACGCGCGCGCCGCGTGCGCGGAGCGCAACAAAGCGCGCATCGGCAAAGATGCGCTTGAACGATTGATACGCGATCTTGGCGTTGGCAATCGCGGCTTTGCCTTGCAACTGGGCGAGCGCGGCATCGTTCGTCGCGGCGATTTTCGCATCGAGGAGTTTATCGGTGAGGGTGTCAATGCGACTGACGAAGAAACTCGCCACCGACGCGATGCGATCAATCGGCTTGCCTTCGGCGCTGCGGCGTTCGAGCGCGCGAATGTACGCCCACGCGACTTGCTCGTACGCTTCGACGGCAAACAACAACGTGACATTGACGTTGACGCCTGCGTAGAGACACGCTTCGATGGCAGGGACGCCTTCCTTTGTGCCAGGAATTTTGATCATCACGTTCGGACGATTCACGGCTTGAAACAAGCGCGTGGCATCCGCAATCGTGCCCGCCGTATCGTGCGCGAGGTGCGGTGAGACTTCGATGCTCACGTAACCGTCTGCGCCGTTCGTGGCATCGTACACAGGGCGAAACACATCGCACGCCATTTGCACATCGGCAATCGAGAGCGCGTCGTAAATTTCGCGCGCGCTTTTGCCTGCGCGAATTAGTTCGCGCATCGCATCGGCGTAATCGGCAGAGTTGCCCGCGATCGCTTTTTCAAAAATCGTCGGGTTGGACGTTTCGCCGCTGATGCCATCTTCGTCAATCAATTTTTTCAAACCACCCGATAGGATGAAACCACGCTGAATGTTATCCAGCCAAATGGATTGCCCCAGTTTTTTTACTTCGAGAAGTGGATTCATAGTTGCCCCGCGTTTTCGATTTTAGATTTGCGATTTTGGATTGCTGATTGTTCGCATTAGAAAAATGTAAGACCCGAAGGATTGACGCTCCTCCGGGTCTGGCTAGACAGGACCTAGTTTGGCAAGTGCTTCCTCCCAGAAAGCACAGATGCCGTTTTCGCACACGATTACACCATCGCTGTGCACCTGTTCCAGCGCGCCTTCAGTGACACGTTCACCGGCGACTACGGGTAAAGCAAAGAAACCGCCACGCCGCAACAGTGTCGCACGTCGCGCCGCACGTAGCACATCGTTACGATCTATCACCGCCGAAACTTCGAGCGCCAACAAGACGTGCCGCTGAGGAAACTGTCGGAACTCTCCTTCCACCAACAAGTCGAGCGACAATAATTCACGAAATTCGTCTGGACTCAACTGTGTCAAAAGTTGATCTTCCAACTCTTGCAGCGAGACCACGCGCACACGCTTGAGATGGTAACCAAAGTAAGCATACGCCTTTTCGCGGTATTTGATTTCCAGCAGACTTCCGCGCATATCTGCTACAGTATCAGTGAGTTTCTGCAGGCGCATCTCAGTGTGTTTTTGCGCCTCTGCCAATGCATCCAAGCGCTCTTCAGTGCGACGTTGTGCCTCAGCCAGTGCGTCCATGCGCGCCGTCAGTTCATCCACGCGCGCCGTCAGTTGCGCTAAACGATCTTCGGTGCGACGTTGTGCTTCGGCTAACTCGCGCACAATTTTGGGAAGTTCAAGCAATTCGTCTGGCAGCAATAACTCGCGCAGTTGACGTTGCCAATTAGGGTGTTGCTCAAGAAGATGCAACAGGTCTTGATAATCGCGAACTGTAAAAGCCATTCAGCACCTCATTGAGGACAGCACCAATTATAACACCATCTTCCAAAAATCTCAACTCGTTCGCGATAGCCGTATCTAGCCTAGAGAAACTTGAACAACCATTCCGGCGTCCATTGGAAAAAGATGTTGTTCAGTCGCTGAAAATTGTCCGTGACGAGCAACACTCCCATCAGCAACAACAATACGCCGCTAACAATTTCCACTTGGCGTAGATGTGGTTTCAATCGCTTGAACCATTCCATCGCGCTACCCCACGCGAACGCCGTGAACAGAAACGGAATGCCTAGCCCTGCCGCGTAAGCGATCAGCAACACCGTGCCTTGCCAAACGGTTGCCTCTTGCATCGCGAGCGCGATGACACCGGAGAATGTCGGACCGATGCACGGTGTCCAGCCCGCCGCAAATGCCATCCCTGTCAATAACGAAGTGAAATATCCCAACGGACGATGGCGCACTTCGAGTCGCGCTTCGCGATACAACAGCGGAATGCGAACGATACCGATAAAGTGAATACCAAAGACGATGAGAATCACGCCCGCTGCGCGCGCCAGATCGGTTTTGGTGAAAAGCACCGTGAGCACAGAGAGCGCGCTCCACAGCGCGACAAAGATCAGCGTGAATCCGAGTACGAAGACAAGCGCGTGCGCAACCACAGTGCGCCGCGCCGTCGCAACGCCGTCTGGTGTGATCGCCGCACCACTCAAATAGCCCAAGTACACTGGCACGAGCGGCAACACACACGGCGAGAGAAACGAAAGTAGTCCTGCACTCAACGCAATGATGATAGACATTCGACCTCACCTCAAGACCGATGACCGATGACCAACGACTGCCGCACAGCGCGCGATTCAACGCGACTCATTTGATCTTGGCAATCTTTTCATCCAATTGAGTGTCATCCAGCGGACCACCGACGATGATCTCACGGATGATGCCTTGCCGATCAATGAACACCGTCGTTGGCAGACCACGCACGTTGTATGCGCGCGTCACGCGTTCAGTGGGATCACGCACAATTGGAAAATTCACGAGAGTGTTTTGCATAAACGTTCGGATGCCTTCGTCCGAATTAGTATCTTGGGTATTGACACCGATGATGACCAGACCTTGATCTTGATACTGTTTGTATTTGCGAACGAAGGCAGGAAACTCGGCGCGGCACGGCGGACACCAGGTCGCCCAAAAATTCACCACCACTGGTTTGCCCACTAGTTGACTAAGCACGATGCGTTCACCCGTCACCGTAGGCAAATCAATCTCGGGGGCAAGTTCGCCTACACGGGCTTGCGTCGGTCTGCCACTCGCATCGCGTATGGTGCTACCCAACAGATCGCCCAGCGTAGGAAGTTGATTGCACGCGCCCATAATCAACACCAGCGCGCCAATGAGCACGGCAGTCGTCACCGTGAATTGTTTTTGCTCTTGCTGCATTTTTCCTTCCTCTCTTACTCTTCCACCACATACTCGAACACCCAGAATGCCACAACGACGAACACCACATCGTAGAGCAACAGGATGTTCAACCACCAAGCGAGTTGCGAAAAATCGAGTGACTGCAATGCCCCGCTGGTCAACTTCACTGCCGCCATCAGCAGAGGAATCGAGACAGGAAACAGCAAAATCGGCAACATCACTTCGCGCATCTTGGTACTTGCGGCAATCGCCGAAAGAACAGTGCCGACTGCCGCAAAACCAATCGTGCCGAGAACGATGTATGGAATCAGCGGAAACCAAGGCAAGGCGATGTTGTTCAGGATCGCGAACAAGGGCAAAGTCACGGCTTGCATCGTGGTAATGAAAATGAAATTACTAATCGTCTTGCCGAGAAAAATTGCTCCGCGATCCACCGGCGAAAGCAACATTCCTTCCAAACTACCTTTGTCTTTCTCGGCGGCAAACGAACGCCCCAGCCCCAGAATCCCGCTGAAGGTGAATGCCACCCACAACACGCCAGGACCTACGACACGAATATCCACTGCTTGTAATTCAAAAGCAAAATTGAAAATGACTAAAACAATGAGCGCGAACACGATCATCGCGCTCAGGTTTTCTTTGGTTCGCAGTTCCATCGCCAAGTCTTTGCGAACGATGGCAAGCACTTGACGAACGAATCTCATCGCCGCGCCTCCAACACGCGCGCGTAGACTGCCATAAACCCTGCCAAGTTCTGCCACGTCGCGCGCGGTAGATCGTGCACCAATCGCCCAGCGTGCACGATGAGCGCGCGATCACACAACGCGAGTCCACGTTCCAAGTCGTGCGTGGAGAACAACACAGCACCGCCGGCGCGCTTGGTCTCCACAAGAATCTGGTCGAGTTCGTCAGCGGCGGTTTGATCCAGCCCTGTGTATGGTTCATCCAGCAACAACACGCGCGGCGCGTGAAGCAAGGTGCGCGCGAGTGTTACGCGTTGTTGCAACCCGCGCGAGAGGGTACGCGTCACATCGTTCAAGCGCGCCTCGATACCCAAGCGTGCGGCAACGGCGCGAAGACGCTGTTCGGGTTGCGGCAAATCGTACAGGCGCGCGTAGAAACGCAGATTCTCGGCGGCGGTCAAGTCATCGTACAAAAACGTTTGATGTCCCACAAACCCGATTTGGGTGCGCGCCCAATTCGGGTGTTCCAGCACCATCACATTGCCAAGCCGCACACGTCCGGTGTTGGGGCGCGTGAGTGTAGCGAGGATGCGCAACAGAGTTGTCTTGCCCGCGCCGTTCGGTCCCACCAGTGCGACGATTTCGCCGGGCATCAGGTGGAAGGTGATGCCGCGCAACGCCCAGCGCGCGCCAAATGCCTTGCTCACCTCTTCCACGACGAAAAGCGGTTTACTCACCCAGCATTTCCCTCACCTGAGTTTTGAGCGCGGCGCGCTTGGCTTTGTACTCTGCCTCGCCGATTTCGCCGGCTTCAAACGCATCGTCCAGCGCGGCGATTTGTTTCAACAGTCCCGTGCGCGCATCAGACTCTTCATCTTCGTCATCCTCGTCTTCTGTCTCTTCGATTCGATGACGCCTGCGCAAAAGTGGATACGCAATCAGTGTGGCAAGTACACCAGCCGCTAACGCAATCAACACTACAGTGATCGTTTGCGTATCGCCGAACGGCAACGCGGAGGCGGTTGTCGGTGAACCGGAACCCGAAGCGGCGGGAAGTTTGTCCAAAGTCGCTTTGACGGTTGTGCCTGCCGTCAACTTTTCGCCGGCAACGGCAATGAGTTTCGGCGCCCCTGGCGTACCTTCCATCGGATTTGGCGCGGGCGCGAGTTGTTGACTCTGAATCGTTGCGCCTACATCTACCAAATACACCGCCAAGCGTCCCACATCGTTGAACAAGAGCAGGTTGAATTCATACTTGGGTGCAGTGTACGGCACGGCGTACTCGAAAAAGATTTGATCTTTGCCCGGACCAATCGGCAGCGTGTACGTTAAAACTCCATCGCCGCGCAAGGTGGTCTGATCCACCGTTTGATCATCGAATTGTACATCAATCGCCTTGGCGAGAATCGGCAACAGCAAGGTGGGAGGATGCGGAACATTCGCGCGATTCACATAGACGCGATCGGTCGTGTTCTCCAGCACGATGATCTGTTGCACCACGAGCCAAGGGGCGCGCACATCCACAATCAAATGGGTCTCTAGGATTTTGACGACGTTGGGATTGTCGGTAGATTCGTACACGGAAATCGTGGTGGACAAGGAGGTCGTGTCGGAGGTGAATGCAAGGATGTTGGAATAGTACTCCACATCGGCATAACGCGTCGTTGCGAGATAGCGCGTGGTCGAGATGGTATCGAGGTTCGTAAAGACAAAGCGACCGTTGGAATCGGTTTGGGTTGTCCGCGTGATGATGCTGGTAGCACCTTGCGCCAACGACATCAGCGTCACTGTCAAGTTGGCGGTACTGCCTGGCGCCGCGTCTTTGGTGACATTGACCACCGTGCCTTCGATTTTGCCTTGCGCGCCACCTTGCGCATGAGCATTCGGCAAGGGAACGATGAGTAATCCCAGCGCGACAATCGCCAGCACAATCAAAAGCAGACAGACTCGTTTGATCCAAGAAAAATTGAACATTGGTTTTCCTTTTTTTTCTAGAACTGAAAATAACAAACGCGCCAAACCCACGTTATCTGGCGCATAGGTGTTCCCGCGTCAGAACGCTTGTGAGTATAGCATCCCTTGCGGAATCCGTCAATCGAATGTGACAGCAAAACACGGCTGGTGCAAAGTCGGTTGTTGGCGACTGCAAGTCGCCGCGACGACTACCCGAAGCCGACCGCCGTCGGCTAAACCATCCCGCGAAGGCCGGCTTCGGGTAGTTGTTGCTGTGAATTTATTCGCTTTGCACCAGCCATGACAGCAAAATCGTGTGGTAAAACGATTAGAGGGGCAGACACGCTTGCCCCTCTAATTTTCTATACATCCAAATTCCGCACATTCTTCGCGTGCGTTTGAATAAAGCGTTTGCGCGGCGCGACTTCGCTGCCCATTAACATTTCAAACGTGCGATCCGCTTCCGCCGCATCCTCCAAACTCACCTGCAAGATGGTGCGGTTTGCCGGGTTCATCGTTGTTTCCCACAGTTGTTCGGGATTCATCTCGCCAAGACCTTTGTAACGTTGAATCTCGAATTTATCGCCCTTGTTTTTCTTTTTCCACGCCTCCAACTCCTTGTCGTCGTAGAGATACGCTTCGGTTTTGCCGGCTTTGACTTTGTAGAGTGGCGGTTGCGCGATGTACAAGTGTCCGTGCTCGATGAGCCCCGTCATATAGCGGAAAAAGAACGTGAGCAAGAGCGTGCGAATGTGCGCGCCGTCCACATCTGCATCGGTCATAATGATCACGCGATTGTAACGCAAGTTTTTCAAATCGAATTGATCACCCACGCCCGTACCGATAGCAGTGATCATCGCGCGAATCTCTTCGTTTTGGAGCATTTTATCGAGGCGCGCTTTTTCGACGTTCATAATTTTGCCGCGCAATGGCAGAATCGCCTGAAAGCGCCGATCGCGCCCTTGCTTGGCACTGCCGCCCGCGCTATCGCCTTCCACAATGTACAACTCGGCTTTTTCTGAATCGCGTTCGGAACAATCGGCTAATTTGCCGGGCAAACTGGTGGATTCGAGCGCGCTCTTGCGGATGACGAGTTCGCGCGCGTGCCGTGCGGCTTCGCGCGCGCGCGCGGTGGTGATGCACTTTTGGATGATTTCTTTGGCTTCGCGCGGATGTTCTTCCAAGAACGCGCCGAACGCTTCGGTGAACACGGATTCCACTTGCGTTTTGATTTCCGCGTTGCCCAGTTTTGCCTTAGTTTGTGATTCAAACTGTGGGTCTTGTAATTTCACCGACACGATGGCGGTCAATCCTTCGCGCACATCATCGCCAGTGAGATTCGGATCGTTTTCTTTGAGGAGGTTGGCTTTGCGCGCGTAATCGTTGAGGGTGCGCGTGAGCGCGGAGCGAAAGCCGGTGAGATGCGTGCCGCCGTCCACCGTGTTGATGTTGTTCGCAAACGTGTACACCGAATCGCCATACGCATCGGTGTACTGCAACGCGATTTCGATGTGCGAGCCGTTAACTTGACGCGAGACCATAAACGGCGCGTGGAGCGGATTGCGATTCTTATTGAGATAGCGCACAAACGAGGTGAGTCCACCTTCAAAGTAGAATGTCATCTCGCGCGCCTCGCGCTCGTCGCGAAAAGTGATGGTGAGACCGCGCGTGAGAAACGCCATCTCGCGAAAACGTTGCGCGAGCACATCGAACTTGTAATCAATCTCTTTGAAGATTTGTTTATCGGGCAAGAAAGAAATCGTCGAGCCGGTGCGTTCGTCTTTGGGATACTTGCCCACTACCTTGACATCGGCTTTGGGCACGCCGCGCGTGTACACTTGGCGATAGACGAGTCCATCGCGACGCACTTCGGCTTGCAACCATTCGGAGAGCGCGTTCACGGCACTGACGCCAACACCATGCAAGCCCGATGCGACCTTGTAGCCGCCTTGTCCGAACTTGGCGCCCGCGTGCAGTTTGGTCATCACCACTTCGAGCGCGGACTTGCCGCTGGGTTGATGAATGTCCACCGGGATACCGCGTCCGTTGTCCACGACGGTCACCACATTGTCCTTGCCAATCGTGATATGAATGTGGTCGCACGCGCCCGCAAGGGCTTCGTCAATCGCATTGTCCACCACTTCAAAGACCAAGTGATGGATGCCGCGAATATCGGTCGAGCCGATGTACATCCCCGGGCGTTTGCGGACGGCTTCCAAACCCTCCAAGACTTGAATCTTGGATGCATCGTACACTTCGGTCGGTTGATTGTTCAGTTCGATTGTAGGTTCGGTTTTCTTGGGCATAGTGTTCAGAGTTTTCAGTATTCAGTGTTCAGTGTTCGGAGTTCGGAGTTCGGAATTCGGAATTCGGAATTCGGAGTTCGTCCTTCGTCTTTCGTCGTCCGTCCTCCATCATCCCATCCGCGCGATGCGATCTTTGTAAAAAATCATCTCCGCCGCGATGAGCGCGCTATTCAGGAATGCGTTGGCAATCACGACAAAGACGACGCCCCACAGATTCGTCTGGAAAAATTCCCAGATGATCGTGAAACCACTGCGGAGCAGATACACAACGAGAATCAAGCGCGCGGCAGACCAAAAATCGAATCGAAAGACGCGGACACTGTTGACGATGGCTTGGAGCGCGTTGACACGACTGACAAAGATCGCAGGCACGGCAAATGCAAGATACAATAACGCCCAAAACATCAGCGTCATTCCCGCAAGGAGCAAGAATGCTCCCAGGGCTTGGTTAGCGATGCTTAACGTTCCCGCAATCACACTCGTCGGAAACATCAACACGCTGAGACCGACGATCACCAACAACGCGAGCAAGATCACATCTACACACGCGCGCAACCAACGCGCGAAAAACGATACGGTCGCTGCATCCTGACGAATCGGACGCGCGGTGAGTTCGAGATACGCGCTGGCAATCAGCACCGCGCCGATGAGTGCGAGAACAACAACGCCGCCCAGCATCAACGGATCGCCAATCGCGAAGTGGGCACGCGCAACGACTTCGGTAGGCGGTTGGAATCCAATCACGGAAGGCATTCCTGTTGCCAACACACCCAGCACGTTCATCGAATCGCCAGCGGTTTGCAAGGTCTGTTTGAGCAAGTTAAGATTTTCCACTGTCTCAGTCGGCGCATTCGACGGCGTCAACAGTGTCAGCAAGGTGACGAATCGCTGAAAGACTGGCTGCGCACTCACGTATGGTCCAACCCACAAGAACACATCCAGCGCGATGGGCACGAGCAGAATCCAAGGGTTGAGCCAAATCAACTCAAAACCACTGATCAGCGTATCCAGCACACCGAGCGGTTTCTCGGCGACCTTTTGTGTGGGCGTCTCCATCGCGAATATTATACCCGAACACCTGTGCGAGGTCAAATGATTTTGCGGGATTTGGCAAAAAAGAAAGCACGGACTTGCATCCGTGCTTGTTTGCTAGTG
>JAOACU010000731.1 GCA_026417715.1 Anaerolineae bacterium
CATGTTGGTAAGCGATAGTGACCGTATCCCGGTAGCTTCCCAAGTCTACCCACCGGTTACGGAACGTGAGGACCGTTTCGGGAGCGGTCAACGTGCCTTTGAGGAGCAACAACGCTTGCAACAGTGAGCTTTTACCGGCGTTATTAGGGCCGACCAACAAAGTCAACGGACGCCCCTCAAGCAGATTCAGGCGTCGAATGGACTTGAAGTTTTCTAATGCCAACGACCAGCCGTTCATAGTGCCCTCCTCATATCTCCACGGGCTGTTTTCCCCCTATCACACAATTTCAGTATAACATGCCCCACGTCGCAAAACGATGAAGAGCGAGTGACGTTTTGGTTAACGTCATGCCTATGCCAAGGCTATTGACAAACCGTCAAAATGCGGTATAAATCCTTATGCCCCTGGGGTGCTCATCCAGAGAGGTGGAGGGAACGGCCCTATGAAACCTCGGCAACCGGCTGGCGACAGGGGATGCAGGTGACCTGCAAGCAAAGCCAGCACGGTGCCAAGTCCGGCAGGGTAATCAACCCTGAAAGATGAGAAGGGGATGTGCAGGTCCGACTGTGCTACCACACAGGCCGCTTCTCATCGCGAGAAGCGGCCTTTTTGTGTCTTAGACAACACGGCCTGCAAAAACCATAGTCATACTTTGCACAGAAAAGCACATGCACATTCAATATCTATCTTTTTAGGAGGAAACATGAGCAAACAACGCAACATTGTCATTACGCGGGCGACGGGAGATTACATTGACTCGCTGCCGGTGGAAATCGTTGAGCGCAAAGGCATCGGCCACCCGGATAGTCTATGTGACGGCATGGCGGAACGCATCTCGGTCGAGTATTCTAAGTGGTGCCTAGAACACTTCGGCATGATTTTACAC
>JAOACU010000732.1 GCA_026417715.1 Anaerolineae bacterium
GGCTTTCATCCCGAACTAACAGGAAGAGAAAACGTGTATTTTAATGGTGCTATCCTTGGAATGAAGCGAAGTGAAATTAAAAGAAAGTTTGACGAGATTGTTTCTTTTGCGGGTGTGGAGAAATTTATAGATACTCCGTTGAAGCATTACAGCAGCGGGATGCAGTTGCGTTTAGCGTTTGCAGTGGCGGCTTTTTTAGAAGCAGAGATTTTGGTAGTAGATGAAGTGCTTGCGGTAGGCGATGCAGAGTTTCAGAAGAAATGCTTAGGCAAGATGGAAGATATAACAAAGAAAGAAGGCAGGACGGTGTTGTTTGTGAGTCATAATATGGGCACCATAAGGTCATTTTGCAAAAAGGGGCTGTATTTGGAAAAGGGAAACACTCAAGGATTAGAGCCCATCGAAAAGGCAGTGAACAAATATCTACAAATCAACGAAAAGATAAATAAAACAACTCTTAATGAAGAGGAAATTCATTTAAGCAATAAAGAAGCTAAAATTTTGGCAGTAAGCATACTTGACACCAAAAGCCATCAGTCCAAAAATTCATTTACCATTCACGATGATATTTTAATCAGAATCAGATATTATGTCAATACTTCCAAACCTGTGATGGTGAGTTTTGTGCTTGTCAACGAATCCGGAGTAAAAGTAATGGTAGCAACTGATGCTTCCGGTGATTTTTATAGCAACCAAAAACATTTACCCGGCATTTATGAAACCGACTTTGTCATTCCGAAGCATTTGCTCAACAATACCGGATATTTTGTATATCCGGCAATTGATTGTCCGGTCAATCAAATCAATTATGATTTTATAACCAATGCTGCCTATTTTGAAATCATTGACCCCGCAGATGAAGCATCGCTACACCGTGGCTTAATC
>JAOACU010000733.1 GCA_026417715.1 Anaerolineae bacterium
CGCCAGCAGGGGGCGGCTGAGCCAGAACCCGAAGCGATGCACCAGCGCAATGGCGGCGTAGCCGCGCAGAAGCAAGTCCGTCCGCGCCTCGCCCCAGCGCCTCTCCAGGCGGGCAAACACATTCTCCAGAATGGTCTCGAAGCCCTTGCCTTCGCGGGCGGTCAGCAGGGCGGGCAGTAACTGTCCATCCGCTTCCAGCTGGTTGATGAAGAAATTCAGGCGCGCCTGCGGGGGGCGCTCGGCCAGCGCGCCCAACATCCCGGCCTGTTCCAGGCGCTCCAGCACTCCCTGCGCTTCGTCTTTGTTCAGGCACCCCAGCTCGAATTCCTGCCAGGCGGCCAGGCGGGAAGTCCGAGTGCGCAGGGGGCTGTTGTGCCACTCGTGGGTGCGCGCCGTGCCAAGCAGGACGAAGGGCAGGCCGCTCTCGCTCAGGTCGGCCAGCAGGCGGGGCAGTTCCTCCACGTAGGGAAGCTCATCGAAAAAGAGCAGCACGCGCCGGGCGCCTGCGAAGGGACGCGCATACGGTTCTTCGACCGTCCCGTAATGCCGCCAGAGCACCACATAGCCGGCCCTGGAGGACTCCCACGCCAGGCGCATCAGCAGGGTGGTCTTGCCCTCGCCGCTCAGGCCCGTAATGACCGCCGCGCGCTGGGCCGGTTCCTGCTGGGAGATGAAATCCAACAGCGCGCCCAGTTTCTGACGGGGCGCATCGTCGTCACAGGCGATATTGGCCCAATTGGGGCGCGTGCCGTTGTAGAAATCGGCCCGGGCGCGCGTGGTCTGGGCCTGTCGAAAGGCGTCGTCCAGCAAGCGGAAGGCCATCCCTTCGCCGTGCGCCAACGTCACGCGGTTGCCGTCGCCGGTGATGAGGACGGTGCGATGG
>JAOACU010000734.1 GCA_026417715.1 Anaerolineae bacterium
GGTCGGCGGTCAGCGGTTGTCGGTCGAGGGATAAAATCAAATGAAATATCATATCTGGACAGAAGGATGCCAGATGAATCTCGCGGATTCACAACGCGTTGCGTCTGCGCTGGAGAAACTCGGCTATCGCATGACGCGCGACGCAGAATCCGCTGACGTGATTGTGTTGAATACGTGTGTCGTTCGCCAGAGCGCAGAGGACAAGGCGTACGCGCGCCTGATGTCACTCAAGCCGCTCAAAGAAGCGCGTCCCGACTTGGTGCTTGCATTGATGGGTTGTCTCGTTGGCGTGCGCGACGCATCGCCTTTGAAGAAACGGTTTCCATTCGTGGACGTGTTTTTGCCACCCTCCGACCCAACCCAACTCATTGAACTGTTACGCGCACGCGAATCTCCAATCTCTAATCTCCAATCTCCCACCGACTATGACATTCTCCAACACGAACGCGAAACGCGCTATGAACTCCAAGACGCAGAGTTGGTGCTTCCCGTCCACGAACGCGGCAATCTAGTGAGCGCGTACATCCCGATCATCTACGGCTGCAATCACGTCTGCACGTTTTGCATCATCCCATATCGGCGCGGACGCGAACGCTCACGCTCGATTGGCGAAATTGTTGCCGAAGCGCGCGCGCTCGTCAGGCAAGGTGTAAAAGAAATCACCTTGCTCGGACAAATTGTGGATCGCTATGGTTACGATGTGGGTGACGAACCGCGCCTGCATCATCTCTTGCGCATCCTCAACGACATTGAAGGACTGGAACGCATTCGTTTTCTCACGTCGCACCCGCTCTATCTCACCGATGAATTGCTTGACACTGTGGCATCGCTTCCCAAGGTTTGTGAGTATATCGAAGTGCCGGTGCAATCGGGTGACGA
>JAOACU010000735.1 GCA_026417715.1 Anaerolineae bacterium
GTCCCACGCTTGCTCGCTGATACCGTAGAGGTTTGCCCACACAAAATAGAGTCGCGAGAGATTATCGCCTTCAAATTCACCAGCGATGGCTTGGAGCGCGGACTCGCGCACCAGTTGCAACAGTTCGGGAATGCCAACGATTGTGCCATCCGCGCGCTCGACGCGTTCATAGCGACCAAAGACGCCGACGGCGGGACCGTAACACGCAACGATTAAATCCGCGCCGCGCAAACCGTACTCAAAGAAACGATGCACACTCTTGGCGACGACCTCATCAATTTGCCGCCGCACCTCTTTGAACGATGCCGCCGCACCCTCCTCACGCGGACGACACACGACGGTGATGGAAGACGCCAGCGCGGACATTGTGGCTTTCAATGCCGTGACCATTTCGGTATCAATTGGATAACTTGCGGTAATGCTCAAGCCCGCCTCAAAGAGCGCGTGGATGAGCGCGCTCCACGCTTCGGTGGATTGATGCGCAAACATTACCGTGATGACGCCATCGGGTTTGCAAACGCGTTTGGCTTCGGCAAAGCACGCGGCAAGTTTGGAGGTGCAATGCTTTTTCGCATGTTCCACATCGCCACCGTGCCGATGCTTGAGCGCGGTCGCTTCTTCGCTCTTGGGTGTCAGTGGTGTGGTGAACGCTTCGGGCAAAATTTCTCCCAAACCGCGCTTGAGCCAGACGTAGAAAAAGTCCGCAAGGTCAGCATACGAGATGGCATCAAAGTATGGTGGGTCAGTTACGACAACATCTGCCGAGTTTGTTGTTAATGATGTAGATGCCCCATCGCCACGCATCACACGCGCAGGAAAAAGTGTGGTGCCACTTGCGGGAGATTCGTGTTGAATGACACGGAGTACCCAATCCAAC
>JAOACU010000736.1 GCA_026417715.1 Anaerolineae bacterium
GCGTAACCTTGAACCTGAAACCTGTAACCTGTAACTATGACTCGCAAACTCATTTTCTTCGCCACGCTACTTGCCGTTTGGCAAATTGCCGCATCGTCAGGATTGTGGGCGGAGTACATTTTTCCATCGCCGATGAGTGTTGCGCAAACGCTCGTGCGCGGATTTGTGAACGGCACGTTCATCGTCGGCATCGTCACTTCGTTGCAACGCTTGCTCATCGGCTTTGGCATTTCGGCGGTGATTGGCGTCATCAGCGGACTTGCACTCGGTCGCGTCAAACTGCTCGATGAAACGTTTGGCGCGCTGGTGCTGGGCTTGCAAACACTCCCTTCGATTTGCTGGTTGCCGCTCGCGCTCTTGTGGTTCGGCTTGAGCGAGACAGCGATACTGTTCGTCGTAGTGATGGGCGCGCTCTTGGCAATCACAACGGCGACCGAAGCGGGGGTGAAGAACACACCACCGCTTTACCTGCGCGCCGCGCGCAACTTGGGCGCGCGCGGCTGGAAGTTGTACGCGCTGGTGATTCTGCCCGCCGCGCTACCCGAAATCATCACGGGGATGAAATTGGGCTGGTCGTTCGCGTGGCGGTCGCTGATGGCGGCAGAGTTGCTCTACGTTTCGCTGGGGCTGGGGCACTTGCTGATGATGGGGCGCGAGTTGAACGATATGAGCCAAGTGGTCGCGGTGATGCTCGTCATCATCGCGATCGGACTCGTGGTAGATCGGCTGATCTTCGCACCGATCGAAACGCGCGTGCGCGCGCGATGGGGATTAACGGGGTGAGAGCAAATCGTCCAAGTTCAACACGCGCACCAAGCGCGCGTGCACATCGCGCGGCACCTCGTCGCAAGGTGCAGAGCGATACAATGC
>JAOACU010000737.1 GCA_026417715.1 Anaerolineae bacterium
TCTAGATACTCTTTTACAGTCGAATCAACCTCGTTTACATCTAGAGTTGGTGGCGCGAAACCGAAAACATGAAGTGTGTAATCTCCTCGCTGATTTCGCCATGGCATACCGAAATAAACCTGGCTTGCCGAGCGGTCCTCATCATGTCGCGCCTTTGTTTCACCTAACAGCGCACAAATATCCTTGTCTTTCCATTTTCTGCTCGCTAACCATTTGCGAAAACCAAGTTGTTTTCCTTCAACTACGTCACCTTTGTAGCGTAGATCGAACACGCACGGAATGTAGGTCGCGTGTTGTGGTTTAGAACCCACAGGTTCCGACCGTAGAATGGCTTGCAAGAGCGCATTGTTGGTGGGAATGCTTCGTGGATTTGAAAAGAATCGTTGACGAGTTGGATACGCTGAATTGTTTTTGTCCGATTTGAATTCGCCCAACCGGTTTTTCAAGTCTTGTTCGGCGTGCGTGGTGTATTGTGTCAAAGAAGTCGTCACTACGATTTGTCCGAATCCGTGCTGCAACTTGGCACCCAGGCCACCATTATTTGCCACAAACTCCAATGTCCACGCCAATTGAGCGAAGGCATACTCCTCGTCCTGCCTGCGCCCAGTCAGGTCTAGGCGCAATGTACCAAACGGTACAGTCATCCCATCAATGCGATTGTTGCGCGTTTTTCCACCGAAAATACTACCCAACCATCGCTTATTGGCATCAACCGTTGTGTAAAAATGGAGCGGCTCTCGCTGTATGGTTTCTTCAACAATTTGCAACCTAAACAGTCGTGCCCATCCTGTTGTGCCAAATAGGTAACACGCAGCGCAGAGTTGCTTTTCGGGAGGGTCGGGCTTTTTCGGGTCATACTCGCAGCGTTT
>JAOACU010000738.1 GCA_026417715.1 Anaerolineae bacterium
TAACTCTAAAGGCAAAAGTCAAAAGTGATCTCGCCATCGGCTTGGGGAACGTCGCATACATCCAAAGCATCATCGGCGAACTGAAAGCGGCGGGGGAGAACCTGCGGCGCAGTATCGAGATTTGCCGCGAAATCAAGGACGAGTTTGGCGAAGCCGTTTGGCATCAAGAACTGGGGCGCGTGTTGGCGTATCGCGGGCTGTTTGCGGAGGCGGAGCGGGAGTTGGCAATTTCGACGGCGTATTGGCAGCAAGAAAGACACGCGCAAGGACAAGGTGTTGATTACGCCTACCGCGCGCTCTGCGCGTTGCTGATGGGGGATGCGTCCGCCGCGCTTGCCGCCGCGCGCCAGGCGCGCGAATTTGCGGAGGAAACCGCGCGCACGTTGTATCCGCACGAACGCGATTTCATTCGCGCGGAATGGTTGACGGGCGCGGCGTTGGTGGCGGTGGCGTTGTCGTCGGCGCGTAGGGGCGAAGCATTCACCAAAGTAGATTCCAAAAGCAATGTGACTGGTTCTAGCGCAAACGCCTTGTCCAACAATCGTGACTCGGCGAATGCTTCGCCCCTACACCACGCGGAACGCCATTTGCAGGAGGCGTTGGCGCGCGACCGCGCGATTGGGTTGGTGGAAGTGGAGGCGGCAATTTTGTTGGAATTCGCGCGTTTGCGGTTGGCGCAGGCAATGACCGCAGACCACCGACCACCGACCGCTGATGCAAGCGGCGGTCAGCCGTCGGCGGTCGGCGGTCGCCTGCAAGAAGCGTTTGATTTCGCGCACGAAGCACTAGAAATCGCCGAGCGGTGTGAGTATCGGTTGCAACAGGCGGACATTCACAATTTTTTGGCAGAGTGGTGGATGGCGCAGGC
>JAOACU010000739.1 GCA_026417715.1 Anaerolineae bacterium
CGGCCACAGCTCGGCTAAAGGGATGTCCACCCTAACGACCAAGTTTTTCCTCCAGCACGCGCAGTGCGTCGAAAGCGTCTTTGCAGTAGTGTACGCCGCCCGCGTAATCGGCCCCAATGCGTTCCGCAAAAGCCGCGTTGATTGCGGCTCCACCCACCAACACGGGGAGGTGCAAACCACGGCGTTGCAGTTCCTCCACGCACAGGCGCATCTGCGCGCTTGTCGCCACCAGCAGCGCCGAAAGTCCGATGGCGTCGGCCTTCACTTCCACCGCTTTATCTACGATGGCGCTCACTGGCACTTGTTTACCCAAATCATGCACGGTGTACCCGTTGTTGACCAGAATGGTCTTGACCAGATTTTTGCCGATGTCATGCACATCGCCGAACACGGTAGCTAAAACGAGGGTGCCTTTAGTGCTTCCGGTTTGCCGGGGCAAATACGGCTCAAGATGCGTCACGGCGGCGCGCATCACCTCGGCCGCTTGCAGCACGAAGGGCAGGATGAGTTCACCCGCGCCAAAGCGGTCGCCGACTTCTTTCATGGCCGGTAAGAGCACGGTATTGAGCACGTCCAAGGCGCTCATTTCGTGTAAACAGGCATCTACCAGCGCCTCGATCCCTTCGCGGCGGCGGCGCACAATTGCCGCGTAGAGCTGCTGCCGTGGATCGGCGGCGCTACTCTCCCCGCTTTCGACGCTTTCGGTCTGACCCGCAAAATAGGCGATGAAGCGCGGCAGAGCATCGGGTCGGCGGTTGAAAATGAGGTCATCGGCTAAAGCGCGCGCTTCGGCAGGCAAGTCAGCGTAGGGCGTAATCTGCGCCGGATGGACAATCGCCACATCTAAGCCCGCTTCCACGG
>JAOACU010000740.1 GCA_026417715.1 Anaerolineae bacterium
GCGCTCGCGCTTCACGCTCTCTCGCTCCACGCGCTCTCGCTTCACGCCTCACGTTTCAACATCATCGCCAACCGCTCTCCCAACTCCTCTGCATACATCACCGCGCCACTCACTTCACCACGCACAACACGCGTGCCATCGGTGCTTGCAACGAGTCCGCGCAGGCGCAGTGTGTCGCCGTTCACTTCGCCGTACGCGGCGATTGGCACTTGGCAGCCGCCGCCGAGTGCGCGCAAAAACGCGCGTTCCGCCGTCGTCGCCGCGCGTGTGGGCGCGTGGTCGAGTGGTTCGAGGAGCGCGCGGGTGGTCGTGTCATCCGCGCGCGTTTGCACGGCGAGCGCGCCTTGTCCCGGCGCAGGCAACATCACATCGAACGACAGAAATTCGGTGATGCGCTCGGCGTGACCCAAGCGCAACACACCCGCCGCCGCAAGTACAATCGCATCATACTCGTCACTTTGCGCTTTGCGCAGGCGCGTGTCCACATTGCCGCGCAAGTTGACGATGTGCACATCGGGACGATACGCGCGCAGTTGCGCCGCGCGTCGCAATGAACTCGTGCCGATGCGCGCGCCGCGCGGTAAATGATTCAAATCGAGATTGTGACGCGAGATGAGCACATCGCGCGCGTCGGCGCGTTCAGTGATGGCGGCGATGGTGAGAGATTGGAGATTGGAGATTGGAGATTGAGTGGGGAGGTCTTTGAGCGAATGGACAGCGCAATGAATTTCACCAGCAAGGAGCGCGGCTTCGAGTTCGCGCGTGAACAAGCCTTTATCACCGATTTGCGGCAACGGCGCGTCAGTGTGTGTATCGCCGCGCGTTGTAATCGTACGAATGACGATTTCGATGTGCGGATAG
>JAOACU010000074.1 GCA_026417715.1 Anaerolineae bacterium
GTTGAGCGCGGCATCGGCGCGCGCAGCGAGTCCGAATCGCGCGGGGCTGGTCATCGTTCACGGCAACGGACAAACGATCAAGCGTTGCATCGAGTTTAGCGAAGCGCAAATCAGCGGGTTGGATTTGCTGACGCGTTCGGGACTCGATTTGAATGTGGACGCGAACAATGCCATCGGCGTTGCGGTGTGTCGCATTGATCACGAGGGATGCACCTATCCTAGCGAGCCTTGTTTTTGCAAGGGTCAAGGTTCGCCGTGCATCTATTGGTCGTACTGGCGACTCGCGAGCGGCGCGTGGAAGTATTCCAACGTGGGCGCGTCGGGTGCAGTCGTTCGTAATGGCGATGTGGATGGTTGGGTGTGGGGCGTTGGCACGGTGTCGGGCGCGACGCCTCCACCGCTGGTCACGTTCGATCAAGTGTGCGCGCCCGTCACCGCGACACCGACGCGCACCGCGACCGCAACTGCCACCGCGACTCGTCCACCACCGACGAATACGAGTGTGCTTCCCACACCAACGCCAACGCCGATTCGATTCACGGCAACGCTCGCGCCTCCTACGCCCACACCACTCATCGTCGCGCCAAGCGCAACCCTGCGCGCGTCTGCAACGCTTGCGCCGAGTGCCACATTTACGCGCGCTAGTGTTGTTCGAGCCACGCCCACGTGGACGCGCAGTGTCGTGTCACCACCCACACTCACAGAGACCGCAACGCCGTTGCCCACGCTGATTGCGCGCGCAGCAACGCGTGTCATCGTAACGGAAGAGCCGCGTCAAGTAACGCGCGAAGAATCATCGGGCGCGCAAGGTGATGCGTGGGGCAGTGTTGCGCGCCTCGCGGGCATCGCATTGACGGGTGGATTGCTTTGTGGCGCGCTACTCATCGTCTTTGGCGTGACGTTCGTTGTACTCCGACGGGTGATGTAGCAAACGCTCTTGGGGAGCAAGAGGTTCCCAGACCGCACAGGTCTCCGAGACCTGTGCGGTCCAACGCGTCTCTCCCCAAGAGCGACGCGCAACGTGTCGTTTCGACAAAAGAAAAAGACGAACGACGAAGGTTTTCGTCGTTCGTCTTTCGTCGTTTGTCATCAACTCGTCCAATCCAAAATCACTTTGCCCGAATTCCCAGAGCGCATCACCTCGAACGCTTTTTCATACTCGGTGTAGTGAAACTTGTGAGTGATTACTGGACTGATGTCAAGTCCGCTCAAGAGCATTGATTGCATCAGGTACCACGTCTCGAACATCTCGCGTCCGTAAATGCCCTTGATCGTCAAGCCGCTGAAAATGACCTTGTTCCAATCAATCGCGAGGTCTTGCGACGGAATGCCGAGTAGCGCGATTTTGCCACCGTGACACATATTCGCGAGCATCTCGCGAAATGCCTCACCACTTCCCGACATTTCCAAACCGACATCGAATCCTTCTTTCATTCCCAATTCTTTTTGCACCTGTGCGATACTTTTCTCCTTGACATTCAGCGCGACCGTTGCGCCCATCTTCTTTGCGAGTTCCAGCCGATACGGATTCAAATCGGTGGTGACGACGTAACGCGCGCCCGCGTGTTTGGCAATCGCCGTTGCCATAATGCCGATGGGACCCGCGCCGGTGATGAGCACATCTTCACCCAAGACCGGAAACGAAAGCGCGGTGTGCGTTGCGTTACCGAACGGATCGAAAATCGTCAGGATGTCGAGTGGGATGCGCGAGTCGGCGTGCCAAACATTGGTGACCGGAATCGCGATGTACTCGGCGAATGCGCCGGGGCGATTCACGCCAACACCTTGTGTGTCTTTGCACAAGTGGCGTCGTCCTGCCAGACAATTGCGACAGCGTCCGCAAACGATGTGCCCTTCGCCCGAAACAACTTCGCCGATTTGACAATCGTGCACGTTGCTACCGATGGCGGCAATCGTACCCACGAACTCGTGCCCGATGACCATTGGGACGGGAATGGTTTTTTGCGCCCAAGGATCCCAGTTGTAGATGTGCACATCGGTACCGCAAATCGCGGTCTTGTGAACTTTGATGAGGACATCGTTGATACCGATTTCTGGTTCGGGCACATCGTCCAACCACAAACCGGGTTGCGCGTACTTTTTGACTAACGCTTTCATTTTCTCTCCTTGTGAATTCGACGAAGGACGAAAGACGAAGGACGAATGTCTTTCGTCTTTCGTCTAAAGATGCGTTTCCAACCACTGCTCCACGTCTGCCATCACTTGCGCGTGAATGATATCGTTGTGCGTTTCGTGATATGCGCCGTCGTATTCGATCTTGCGTTTATCGGGGAATGGAATCGCAGCGAAAAACTTGCGCGTGTTTTCGGGAGGCACCAAGCGGTCGGCAGTGCCGAAGAAGAGGAGCAATGGCACGCGCCACTCGCCTGCGTGCGCGAGCGTCCATTCTTGCGCGGCAGTGATTTCGGTGCTCAGACGCGGCGTGCCCAAACTGTGCACCAACGGATCGCTGGTGTACGCTTGGACAACCGCAGGATCGCGCGAGAGTGTCGTTGCATCGAGTCCTGTGCTCAGTGAGAACGTCGGTGCGATGTGTGAGAGAAGGCGCGCAAGCGCGAGCAGAATCGGCGAGATACCGGCTTGACCGAGCAGTGGCGCGCTGGCGATGACGCCGCGCAAGTCGTCGGGATAGTGGAGCGCGTACTCGAGGACGATGAGACCACCGAGACTGTGTCCCCACAAAAAGATCGGGCGCGGCGATTCGCGCGCGGCGACGAGTTGCACGAACGCGCGCACATCGTCGCGATACTCGCGCCACGCGTGAATGTGTCCGCGTTGTCCGGGTGAACGCCCGTGTCCACGATGATCGAGCGCGTAAATCGTATAGCCGCGCGGGACAAAGTGATTGACGACGTTCGGGTAACGCCCGCTGTGTTCGCCAAAGCCGTGCACAATCGCGAGCGCGGCGCGCGCTTGATCGGCGGGTTGCCAGCATTGGTAGAACAAATTGAGATTATCACTACCTCGAAACGTTCCTTCCGAATGTTGCATTGTGCTATTTCTCCTTGCTCTTGAGGAGGGATTCTAGACCTCACAGGTCTCCGAGACCTGAGGTCTGAAACAACACTTTACCGTTTTCTACCTATGATCGTTTCTCGTCATCGAGAATGGTCGCGCACAAAGTTGAGGATTGCCTCAAAGGCATGTTCTTTTGACACGTCTTCGAGTACTAGATGTCCACTCTGTTCGATCCACAATGCCGTCTTGTTGCGTGCGCCAATGCGCGCATAGTACTCGCTGATCGAATCGGCAGGGATGGTGCGGTCGCCGCGCGCTTGGATGAGCAACACGGGCGCGGTGATGTCGCGCAGATCGTCGTGCACGTGGGGCAACAACTCGTGCATCAGACTGAAAGACGCACGCGTCGGATAGACGGGATAGTGGGGATGCGTAGTCAGGATGTTGGGATCAACAACGTCCATATCTGCCGCGCGTTTTGGAACGGTAGGAATCAACTGGTAGAGCAACGGAAAGCGTTCAAAGAGCGGCAAGAGTGGATGGGAAAGTGCAAAAGGGGCAGAAATGGCAACCACACCAGCCACCGGGCGATGTGCGGCAAGATGCAAAGCAAGTATGCCGCCCAGTGACAAGCCAATCGGAAAAATGTGTGTGGTGGTCTGGCGCAAATCATCGTACGCGCGCGTGACGCTGGCGTACCAATCGTACCAACGTGTCGGGAGGAGGTCTTGAATGTGGGTGGCGTGCCCAGCGAGTGCGGGTCCTAGGACGGTGTAGCCGTATGCCGCTAGTCGTTCACCGAGTCCGCGCATTTCGTATGGCGTGCCGGTGAAACCGTGAATGAGTAAACAACCGATGTGATTGCCGGCAAACTGGAAAGGTTCAGCATTGGGCAAATAGTTTGGCATCGTTGCCTCCTCGCGCGCGATTATACCACAATCGAAGAAAACACAAAACCCGTTCTCAGAATCGAGAACGGGTGTGAGGACTAGCGCAGTCCGTCGAACAGATCGGTTTCGTTGTGTGTGGGATGAGGCAAGCGTGACTCGACCAGAGTGTAGTATTCAGTATTCCACACCCGATTTTGTTCTTCGGTGAGCCAACGAATGTAATCGAGCGCGCGATGACGTTGGCAATACAAGGCGTTCTTCATAATCTCGCTCTGCGCCGATACATCGAGGCGCGTGGTGATTCGTTCATCGGGAACGGCGTTCAGTCCTTGCACTCCCCAATGCGTGATGAGACTGATAGGCAAGACGCAATAGTACAACTTTTGGGCTTGGTACGCGGCTAATCCTTCGCGCAAGTGATGGGCGAACTGCGTCGCGTCGCCGGCGTGACGAAATGCCGCCGTGACCACTTGGCTGATGATGCGATGATCGGCATCCGCATCGTTGGTCAATCCTTCGGGGGCAAAGGTCACGATGACTTGTGGGCGCACTTCGCGGATGAGTCGCACCACGCGTTCTTCGATGACGTTCACGGAGACACGCGCGAGTTCGCCGGGTGGAAAATTGAACAAACACGCGCGTCGAATGCCCGAGGCGCGACACGTGCAAGAACGCTCGCGCTGTGGAGATAGATTTTCCACGCGGGTAACGACTGTACTGCGCGTGGCAGTAACGAGCGAAACCTCCACGCCTTCGCTGGCATATTTGGCGAGTGTCCCTGCGGGACCAAACAATTCGTCCTCGGAACGCGCAAAGATGGCAAGCAGGGAGAGTTTTTCTCCGCTGGCACTGTATTCGGGAGTGACTTTGGAATTCACCGTGTACATTCTACGCGGCTTGTCTTTCTGAGCAAATCTGGGCTTGGGCGATTTCTTTCTGCGCGGCGCGAAAACGCGCCAGTAAGGCGTCTTCGCTTTCTTTGTTCAGCGTGGTGAGCACCATTCGCGCGCAGTTGGCGCATCCACCGCGTTCGAGATAGCGCGAGGCATTGCACACTGCGCAGTTGTTCAAACGCGCCATCATCAAGGCAAAGGCGAGCGCGTCGGGGTGGGTTTCATCGAGCGCGGCAACGCGTTCCACCAGCGCGCGCCAGCGTTCACCGCGCAAGTCTTTGAGGGCACGGATTGCCCAGTGAGCAAACACAAGTTCAGGTCGGTCTCTCATAGTTTGACTCGTTTCTGTTATTGTATGTCGCGCAACTTAAAAAGATGTTGGAATTCGCACCCACGCGTTAGAAAGATGTAAGAACTCGTTTTGCCAATCTACACAAAATTGCGCTATAATTGAGGATGATGGACGCTTCCCCACAAGCCGCACCATACCCACAACCGTCGTTCGAGCCAACCACGTGGATGCGTATGCTGGCTACTATCCATCGTTCGCTTGATCCGCACCACGTGTTGCACACGGCGTTGACGTGTGTCTGCCAATTGGTCAACGGCGAGTTCGGCGGCGTCTTTCTGTTCGATACGCACACGGTGACATTGGAACACGCTACGGGTTTGCCGAGTGCGCTACTCACCCAATTACGCCAGTGTGCGCTTGCCCCAACCATCTTGCCGTATCGTTCCGACCCTGAACGTTTATTCTCCGCGCTACAAAAATTCGTTGAGGCGATACTCCAAGCGCAGAACATTACCGCGTTGGTTTTCATTCCCCTCGCAACGCGTCAATCTCCGCGTGGGCTGATCTTTGTGGGTACGACCAAGTCACTAACCTCGGTGCCGGCGGAATGGCTTGACGCTTTGGGCGAACAAATTGCCGTAGCGTTGGAGAACGCCTGCCTCTATCAACCCCACATCCTCGCCGAGTTGTATCAGCGTACGCAAGAACAGAGTGCCCTGAACGCCATCGCCGAGATTCTCAATCGTCCCCTCGAAATTACTCAATCGCTCGATTTTGTATGTCAGCAAATCGCTACGATTGTTGGGATGGAAACGGTGGTGGTGCACCTCTGGGACAAAACTACCCAGCGTTTGACTTTGTTTGCTCATTATGGAATCAGCCCACAGTTGCTTGCTCAAATTCAACAACTCGATGCGGATGATCCTGCTCTGTCACCGCTGATACGCGAAGGGCATTCGCTAGCGATTGATGATGTGGCGCTCTTTCCTTTCCCGACCAGTTTCGCCGGACCGCGCGCTGAGGGGTATCGCGCGGGAATCGGTGTGCCGATTCTACAGCGCGGTAAACCGATTGGGACGCTTTACGTTGGGACGAAGGTCAAGTCGCGCTATCATCAATCCGATGTAGATTTGTTGCAAAACATTGCCAATCAAATTGGCGTGGCATTGGACAATGCCGAACTGTATGCGCAAATGCAGCAGCGTGTGCGCGAACTGGAGGCATTGACCCAATTGGGCGCGGCAATCGTCTCGAATCTCGACGCGCGCGCGGTGGCTGAAATCACCGCCGACTGGGTCTATCGCTTGTTCCACGTAGATGTTGCCGACCTGCGCATCTGGCGTGATGGTCAACTCGAACTTTTGGCGCAGCGCGTCGCGCGTCCCGAGATGACACTAGAGCAACCATTCGCGCTTGGTGATCTACTACCGTATTTCCTCGAACGTCAAGAGGCGTTGATCGTTTACGACATTTTGCAAGAGCCTGGCGCCCCGGCGCTTGCTCGTGAGTTGATGCTCCCACGTGGCTTGCGCGCACTCATCGTCGTACCGATGATCGCGCGGCGCCAGATGATCGGTACGCTCTCGGTCGTGCATTCCCAGCCGCGTTACTGGTTGCCGCGCGAATACGATTTGTTGCGGACAATGGCAAATCACGTCGCCAACGTGTTGGACAATGCTCAACTGTATCAAAACGCTGTGGCAGAGCAGCGCAAAGTCCAAGCGATCTTTGATAGCGGCTTGAGTGGTCTTTTTGTCACCGATGCGCAAGGGCGTGTGACGATGTTCAACCGCGCGGCAGAACGCATTACGGGCTGGACGTTTGAAGAAGTCGAAGGCAAAGATTGGGAAGCGTATTTCAGTGATCGCGCGGCAGATAATCCTGTGCCTTCGTTGTTGGGGCAAGCGTTGCGGGAGAAAAAGACGTTGTTTGCCTTTGAGGGACGCAAGTTACGCACCAAAGATGGACGCATTATTCCGGTTGCCCGTGCCGCCGCGCCATTGCTCGATGAAAAGGGGAACGTCATCGGTGCGGTGGGCGCGTTCTGGGATTTGTCCAAAGAACTGCGCGCGGAAATCGAGTACAAAAACTTTTTGGCGATGATTGCTCATCAAATTCGTACACCGCTGACTTCGATGCTCACCGCGCTCGAATTGTTGGAGCGACGAAAATTGTCGCGAGCCCATCGGACGATAGCATGGAAAACCCTCAAAGCCGAAGGAGAGAATCTGCGGCAACTGGCAAACCAGTTCTTGGCACACCAAAGGGTTATGCAGGGTGCCTCTCAAGTTCAATTACAACCGCTTGCCTTGTTACCGCTCGTGCGCGAGATTGTAAGCAAATTCCGCCTGCGCCACCCCGAGTTCCGTTTTCACACGCGCTATTCGGACGAACCGATAGTTTATGCAGATGAACAATATGTGACCCATATTTTGCAGAACTTGTTGGACAATGCCGTTGCCTATTCTTCATCTCACACTTCCATCTACATCCGTGTCCAGCCGTTCGATTCGGAATGGATCGTCGTCGCGGTGCAAGATTTTGGTGTAGGCATTCCGTTGAGCGAACAGCAGTACTTGTTTCAACCTTTTTACCGCGTACCCCAGACAAGCACGCGGCGCGTCTATGGTCACGGCTTGGGTTTGTCTATCGTCAAAGAGATGGTGGAAGCGATGGGAGGCAAAGTGTGGGTGGAAAGTGATGCGGGCAAAGGCGCCACGTTCTCGTTCACTTTACGGAGGGCACAATGAAAGAAAAACCCGTCGTCTTGCTTGTGGATGATGAGCCCTCGCTCTGTCAAGTACTCACCATCTTGCTCGAAGAGGAAGGGTTTAGCGTCATCACCGCGTCGGATGGAGAAGAGGGCTTGCGCCTCGCTATGCAACAACGTCCTGATCTTGTCCTGCTTGATATTATGCTTCCGCGTACCGATGGACGTGAAGTCTGTCGTCGTCTGCGCCAAGTGTCCGATGTACCGATCATTATGCTCACGTGTATGCCGACACTCGAAGAGAAAGTAGGGCGGCTGGTAGATGGCGCCGATGATTATGTGACCAAGCCGTTCGACAATAACGAACTGGTCGCGCGAATGCGCGCGGTGCTCCGTCGTGCACAGCGGCGCGAAGCAAGTCAGCGTGTGTACGACGACGGTTACCTAAGGGTGAACCTAGAGTCGCATCAGGTTTTTGTGAATGGAGACCCTGTCACTCTTTCGCCCAAAGAATGGCGTCTCTTGGAATATTTTTTACAGCACAAAAACCGCGTGGTGCCACACCAAGCCCTATTGCGTTATGCCTGGGGCGATGGCTATGAAGAGGAGTTGCCGAGTCTCAAAGTGTATATCGCACACTTGCGGCGCAAACTTGGCGATTCAGCGCGCCGCCCGCGCTATATTCACTCTGAACGTACACTCGGCTATCGGTTTGAAACGCATACCTGAAGATGGGCTTGTTCGTATCAACGAATACGGAACGAATAAACGAATGGGGTACTCCCATTCGTTTATTCGTTACCCATTCGTTGACGTGGTTTCTCAACATGGTTTATTTGCGAAATGACTTTTTTCTCCACGAAGGGCACGAAGGCACACGAATTTCTTCTTCGCGCTCTTCGTGTTCTTGGTGGATGTAAATCCTTATTCTTCAACAGTACATCTTCACACGTCAATCCCTGGCACGGGAAAACGCGCCGATAGTTCCTTGACGGCTTGGCGCACACGCGTATAGACGCCATAGTTGTCAATGTGTGTGACCACGTCGGCGATCCAATCGGCAATTTGGCGCATTTCGTCTTCGCGCATCCCGCGTGTAGTGAGCGCAGGTGTGCCCAAACGAATACCACTGGTGATCAAGGCGGGTTGGGGATCGAACGGAATCAGGTTTTTGTTGCAGGTGATTCCCACTTGTTGCAACGCGTCCGCCGCGTCTTTGCCACTGATTTCTTGCTTTGTTAAATCTACCAACAAGAGATGATTGTCTGTGCCTCCCGACACCAACCGCAAGCCGCGCGCTTGGAGTTGTTCCCCTAACGCGCGCGCATTCGCAATCACCTGCTTTTGATACTCGACGAATTCAGGTTGCAACGCCTCTTTGAATGCTACCGCTTTGCCTGCAATCACGTGTTCCAACGGACCACCTTGCGTGCCGGGGAAAATTGCCTTGTCTATGGCTTTGGCGAATTCGTTGGTACACAAAATCATTCCACCGCGCGGACCGCGCAACGTCTTGTGTGTTGTGGTAGTGACCACATCGGCGTACGGCACCGGGTCGGGATGGACGCGCGCAGCGACGAGTCCCGCGATGTGTGCCATATCCACCATCAACCGCGCGTTGACACTGCGCGCGATCTGATGCATACGCGCGAAATCAATCACGCGCGGATACGCGGTTGCACCAGCCACAATCAACTTGGGACGATGTTCTTCCGCCAAGCGCGCAATCTCATCGTAATCCAACATCTCGGTTTCAGGATGCACACCGTAACCGATGAACTTGTAGAGTTGACCTGACAAGTTGACCGGCGCGCCATGCGTCAAGTGCCCGCCTTGCGCCAAATTCATCGCCAAGACCGTATCACCCGGTTTGAGTAATGCAAGGTATGCGGCAAGGTTCGCTTGTGAACCCGAATGCGGTTGCACGTTAGCGTGTTCCGCGCCGAATAACTTTTTGGCGCGCTCGATCGCCAGTGTTTCCACCTCGTCTATGAATTGGCAACCGTTGTAATAGCGTTTGGTGGGATACCCTTCGGCATACTTGTTGGTGAGCACAGACCCAACGGCTTCGAGCACCGCGCGACTCGCATAGTTTTCGGAGGCGATCATCTCCAAGCCCTCGCGCTGGCGTTGCCGTTCGTTTTCGATGACCGCCCAAATTTCTAAATCCACATCTGCAAGAGATGTCTGCGTCATTGCATCCATCGTTTCTTCGTCTCCTTTCCGATTCGCAAGTTTCGTTACGTTTTTGAGTATAACATACCCCGCGTGGGGATACAAATCACTTGTGACTATTTTTCGCGTGTTTGACGTTCTCTGCGCGCCGCGTATAATCGAACCTTGACAATGCCCACACCGATTCCTTCACTCCGCTTGGAGCACACCTTTTGGTCGCGCGGACTCGCGTACGTTGCCGGCGTGGACGAAGCCGGGCGCGGCGCGTGGGCAGGTCCCGTTGTTGCTGGCGCGGTGATTCTGCCGCGCGTGACGCGCCTGCAACGTTGGTGGCTCGATGATGCTTTGCGCGCGCTCAAAAACGCGCGTGATTCCAAACTCCTTTCCCCTGTGCAACGCGCCGCGCTCTACGAACCGATTCGCGCGTCCGCACTGGCGACCGCGACTGGTTACGCGACGAACGATGAAATTGACGCGCTCGGTATCGTCACTGCCACGCGCGTGGCGATGCAACGCGCGCTGACTGCGCTCGCGATTCCTCCCGATGCCTTGTTGGTGGACGCGCTCTCACTCGATTCACCCTTGCCGCAACGCGCGGTCATTCACGGCGATCAACTTTCCCTTTCGATTGCCTGTGCTTCGATTCTCGCCAAAGTGACGCGCGATCGGATGATGTGCGAACTCGACGCCCTAGTGCCGGGGTACGATTTCGCGCACCACAAAGGATACGGCACAGCGGCACATCGCGCGGCGTTGATGAAACTCGGTGTTTCGCGCGTGCACCGCGTTTCGTTCGCACCTGTTGGAAATCTCGTCGCCCACAGACAAGAAAACAGGTAGCACCTTGGCTACCTGTTGCCCACTCAAATCGCCGCTGGATCGCGTAAGAAGCGCAACAACGTCAAAATCATAATCTTGAAATCGAACCACAGCGACCAGTGCTCGATGTAGTACAAATCGTACTTGGTGCGTTCCCAAATCGAAGTATCACCGCGTAGCCCATTGACTTGCGCCCAACCCGTGATGCCGGCTTTGAGTTGATGGCGTTCCATATAACGTGGAATCTGCTGGCGAAATTGTTCCACGAACACGGGACGTTCGGGGCGCGGACCCACGAGACTCATATGCCCCAGAAAAACGTTGATGAACTGCGGTAACTCGTCGAGCGAGTACTTGCGCAAGTACGCACCGACGCGCGTGCGGCGCGGATC
>JAOACU010000741.1 GCA_026417715.1 Anaerolineae bacterium
GTTGACAGCGATAACCTCAGACCCGCGCGCGCCGGTGTCGAGTAAGAACAAAATCAGCGCGGTCTCGCGTGGCGTCCCACAAGCCGCCAACAATCGCCGGGCGTCTTCCATAGAAAGGTCGGGAAGCACGTCCTTCGATGTCTTGGGCGCCCTGACGTTTGCGATTGGCGATACGGATAGCCAACCCTCTGCAACGCAGAAATTGAGCCATGCACGAATGGCGCGGAAGGACGCAAGTCGGGTGTATTCGCCCCAACCGGGCTTTTCATCTGTGGGTGTTGCTTTGTGGGTCTGGTACAGCCGGATATGCTTCGGGGTGATGTCGGTCAGCAACGTGACGCCTACATCGGTCAACCAGGCTACAAATTGACCGATGTACCACTCATAATATTCGCGCGTGGAGTTTGTGTAGTTGCGCGCTGCAACTTCCAACATCCACCCATGCTTTGCCTCGATAGGCGTGATAGCCATGTGTGCAACTGTCCCCAGTTGCGCACATTACGTAGACATGTCTTCGGAACCGAGTGTCGGGGGTTCGAATCCCTCCAGGCGTGCCTGTCACGCAATGTGCGCTGCAAACAAAAAACCGTCGGTTTACCGACGGTTGCGTAGTGCGGAGATTTGGGAGCCGTGCTACAATGACTCCAAAACCACCCGACGCCTGCTTCGTCGGTCTGGTTAGGCGCCTGTGAGTGTTTGCCGCACTTACGGGCGCCGCTTATTTCTGCCTCACAGAGTACATCCGTTTTCGGAATCCGTCAAGAACCAATTTCTGAGCCTGCTAGGACGGGCTAGGAGCCATTGTAGACCTTGCTGTGGTGTGTTTACACCTCGCGGTGCGTTCTAGCCCGTCTACAGCG
>JAOACU010000742.1:0-490 GCA_026417715.1 Anaerolineae bacterium
CCAGCTCACTACCCCGGTCACGGCTATCCGTTTTCCTGAAGGATATAAAATCTCTGGAGCCGCGGTAAAACGCGGCCAATCCGTCCGGCGGATCAGGACTTTGAAAGCTCCCTGATGAGGGTGCTCAAAGCCCAACAACACTTGTTTGCCATTGTTGAAGCCATAGCGCACCACCCCGATGACGGTCACCATGCGCCCGGCCCATAGCCGCGCTTCTGTATAGGGAATGGTAGCAACCGGCGCTGTATCCTGAACCGGACGCACAACTTGCAAAGCTACGGGCATGAGCGGGGATTCCATGAGGTCTTGCGGGTTCCCGCTAGTAAAGGCAACCACAGCTCCATCGCAACTGCGAAAGTACACATTGTCCTTGCTTACCACCCAGGTGGCGTATTCACTCCAGTATTGATCGTAAACCGCCCCCTGATTGTAGTAGATATAAAACCCAAAGTCGTAATAACGGGTATTTTCCAGACCATCGGGACAATAG
>JAOACU010000742.1:500-860 GCA_026417715.1 Anaerolineae bacterium
GTCTTGTCCTGAGACGTGACTACCGTCGCGAGTCGCTGGGTTAGGATAGGCGCAGTAAAACTGCCGCGCGCATCGGAACGGTCCACAAGCCGCATGGCAAAGCCTGCTTCCCAGTGTCCCCCAAAGAGATAATCGCCCGCTGCCGTCACATTGGGTTGTTCATCGGTTAACAGAAAAGGATGTGCATCACCGGGCGGCCAATCAAAGCGAATGAAACGCACATCGCCGCCCTGCAAGCCGCCTACGGTGGTAGCGTCCAGGACCATTTCGCCAAAATGAGAATCCCACCGTGCATCATATTCATGCCGAGCGCGAATGACGAGATACACCACGTCTTTACCGTTGGGCAGGCGTCGCACG
>JAOACU010000743.1 GCA_026417715.1 Anaerolineae bacterium
GGGCGAGGGGAAGTTTGAGCCATAGTGAGCGATAAAGCGAAAACAATCCCAACCGAGCGACCCATTCCAGGTTGAGCGAGGTACGAAGTTGCCAGGGAGCAAGCCAGGCGCGCAGAGCTTCGGGGGAGGAACGGATGGTATCGGGTACTTGCGGAAGCCCAAGCGGTGCTGCGGCCAGCGCAAGCAAGGTGGCCGAAAGGAACAGTGCGAAGCGCTCGTGTTGCAGCCAGGACCAGAGCTGCGCAAGCGTGACGTTACGCAACGTAGCATCCTTTCATACAAAAAAAAAGCCCCGTCAAGCGGGGTTTTAACGGAGAGCCACCCTTGGGACTTGAACCCAAAACCGGGCGCTTACGAAGCGTCTGCTCTGCCGATTGAGCTAGGGTGGCGTTTGCAAACGAGATTATAACGTGATTTCGAGAAAATGCAAGCCTCTGCGCCAACGCAGTTTGCCATAACGGATCGAGAGCGGGAGGGCGGCATCGCCCCTATGCGGGTAGGTTAAAAAACGCCAGCATGTTAAGCGTGAGCTTCGCACGTAAGTTGGAGCTTGGTACCGGCAATGGCTCACCTTTTGAACAGTTATCCGTTATACCGATGGGTGGAAACATCCATGGAAGGCGCGTTGACCACCCATGCCTGTTGACAAGCTCTTTCTTTTGGGTAGACTAAGAGCTGAGCGAGACCCGTTAGGGATTCGCCTTGCCGCCGCGATCTTGATGGCTCCAAAGAACCGCAAAGGATCATCATATCAACAGGATTGGGGTTGAAAAGCGTTTATGCAAGGTATACAGGACTTTGGGCGAATTTTGTGGATGCCGCGGTTAAAAACAGGGTTGACAGAGGGC
>JAOACU010000744.1 GCA_026417715.1 Anaerolineae bacterium
CCCCAAGAGCGCGCACGGCGTGTTGATTGAGTTGTATCAAAAGTGACGGAAGACGAAAGACGAAGGACGAAAGCCAACTTTTAACTTTCGTCCTTCGTCCTTCGTCGTTCGTCGTTCTTTCTGGCGCGACGTTTGCGGCGCGTGTAAATCACTTTGCCCGTGCGTTTGATTTCGCCGAGAAGTGTCCAGGGTTGGGCACGATTATACTCGCCGAGACTATAACCAAACGGCGCAAGACGAGTGTCGCATCCAACTTGATGTCGCGCGATGACTTGGATCCGCTGAATCGGGTCGAGTCGAGCAAAATGGCGCGAGATAACCGCTAAATCAATATCGCTATCTGCACGCGCATCACCGCGCGCATACGAGCCGTAAAGAATCACTTTATCAACGATGATTTCGGATTCGAGTTTCTTTATGAACTCACGTGTGAGTTGGCGGATGTGAGCCGTCGTTTCAACCATTTTCGCAATTCCTCAGTTCGTTTCAAGTATCCTACGGCATAGGCACGTGTGTAGGATGATGGCGGTGCATTGGGTTCAAGCGCATAGCGCGTTTTCTCCTGAAGTCGGCTCAATTCAACCAACAAAGACTGGAACTGTTCGGGAATTTCTTGAAGAATGCCAGCACGTTCTGCCAAGGTTGGAAGGGTGTGAATCTTTGGCGGAATTTGGCACGCTGTGAACTCGACGATGCACGCCTTGAGTAGTTTCTCGATGGTCAAATGGCACAAAAAGAGAACATAGACGTAACTGCGCGTCTTGAACATATGATGGGCTACGCGCCAATCGTAATCAGCAGAATCAACCCAGTGTTCGGTCTGTGGCTTCACCGCACTTAACTATAC
>JAOACU010000745.1 GCA_026417715.1 Anaerolineae bacterium
CATGAGCACTGTGCGTCGGTACTCCTGCCAAATGCGTAGCAATTCGGCTCCCATGCGCTCGCGCGTTAGCGCATCTAACGCCCCAAAAGGCTCATCGAGTAATAAGACCTCAGGGTTCTGAATCAAGGCGCGCGCCAAAGCCGCACGTTGTGCCATCCCCCCTGAAAGATGCAAGGGATACTCTTGTTCAAAACCTTCAAGTTTGACTAGGCGTACCATCGCTTGCACGTGGGCTTGCACGATGTCGGGTTTGACTCCGTTAAGGATTAGCGGCAGGGCAATGTTATCTGCTACCGTGCGCCAAGGCAACAACGTCGGTTGTTGGAAGACCAACCCCACCCGGCGGGTGGGGCTGGTTAGTGGTTGTCCATCAAGCCATACCGTTCCTGCAGAGGGCGCGAGCAGGCCGGCCACGATGCGTAACAAGGTGGATTTGCCGCATCCCGACGGACCAATCAGGGTGACAAATTCCCCCCGCGCCACGCTAAAGCTGACATCGCACAGCGCGTCTAGGTCACCGTACAGGCCTCGAAAGCTGGCCTGTAGCTCACGTACCTCTAAAAACGGAACAACAGCGTTCATGGTTAAGGCACAAATTGATTGGTAAAAAGCGTTTCGATGGGCACCGAATGCTCGATAAGGCCCGCTTCGAGCATCACCTGCTGGGCCTGCTCCCAACTAGCCGGGTCGAAGCGTCCAGGTGTATCGGTGCGCCAGTACTCCAACGTCGCTTCTAGGACCGCGAGCTGGGTCGTGGCATTGTGTGGGTCATTTAACCCTTCGACATATCGCTTGCAAAGATTGAAAGTATTTTGCGGTGAGGCTTCAAGCAC
>JAOACU010000746.1:0-433 GCA_026417715.1 Anaerolineae bacterium
CCGCTGTACTATTCGCTTGTTGCACTCATCATCACGCCGATTGACACATCGGATTATGAGCAACACTTGTGGCGTAATTATGCAGCAACCTTTGTCGGCGATCCGTCATGTTGTGGTCGCAATCTGTACTTTCATACCGACGCGCAAAATTTTCCATACACGCGCACAACGCTCGCAGTGCATCTTGCGCGCCTCCTCTCGATTTTGTTTGGCGCGATCACGGTCATTGCAACGTGGGCTATTGCACGGACGATGGTGAGTATGTCGAACTCCGAACTCCGAACTCCGATCTCTGAATTCGGAATTCGGAATTCGGAGTTCGGAGTTCCTTTGGCGGTTGCTTCTCTCGTCGCCTTCAACCCTAGTTTTCTCTTTGCCAGCGCGCTGGTTTCTAACGATACGATGCTTGCCGCGCTCTCGACGCTCGTGTTGT
>JAOACU010000746.1:443-832 GCA_026417715.1 Anaerolineae bacterium
CTCGTATTATTGATGTGGGTCAAACTACTCACGGGAAAGAGTGCACTCACGTTAAAAGCGATTGTCTTTCTGGGTGCATTGATCGGTTTAGGTATCCTCACCAAAACGACCGCACTCGGCTTGATTCCGTTTTCGATGTTGGTACTCATCATCGTTGCATTGCGCGCGCGCGATGCGCGTTTCGCCATCGTTAGTAACGTGATGATGCTAGCGGTGATCGCGTTCATCAGCGGTTGGTGGTTTGTCCGCAATCACATTTTGTATGGCGACCCGCTAGCGTATCGGTTGATGACTGTGTCCGCGCTTTTCCCGCGCGCGGGTGAACTCACGCTGTCCGAGTTGTTACACATTTCACTCCCTTGGTTATGGCAAACGTTTTGGGGCGGACC
>JAOACU010000747.1 GCA_026417715.1 Anaerolineae bacterium
GCAAGAATTGTTAACACCAGCGTTCGACACATCACGCGCCGACGCCATCGCGGTCACCGAAGTTACGCGGGCTTATGCACAAGCCCAACGTGTATACCAAGACTTGCTAGAGCGTGAAGGTCTTGCAATGGAACGAGTATGGTATACGATGGCTGATGATATAACTTGTGATATTTGTCGTGCCTTAAACCGCGTTGTAGAAGAGAATGGCGAATTCTTTTGTGAGATAAATAGTAAGACTTATGACGCACCGCCTGCACACGTTAATTGTCGTTGCGTGACTACGTTGCGTCCAAAGCGTTAAAAGTATGCTAACTGTTCGAGTCAACGGTTTAGAAACAGTGTTACAACGATATGACGCGCAAGCGTTCATTCGGGCGTCCAATGCTGCAATAGTGGCTGTGGCGCATGCGGTACTTAATCGTCTTGCGCCATACCCGCCAGCGACGGACGCCAATCGCCCCGGACGTTGGAAATACCCGCGCGAGGGACAGCCGCGCCCGATGGGCTTTTATGAACGCAATCGTGGCTGGTGGTATCCGATTGTGTCACGCCAAAAACTATACGAGTTAGGTGGCGGAAAACCTCGGAAATCACGCGGCACATTAGCCGCGCGTGGAACACAAAAATTATATATTGCTGGCTATCGTCTACGACCCGTATCGGAACAAATGAGCAAGTCGTGGTCAATTCAAAACACGAGTCACGGTGCGGTTATTTCCAACCGTGCGTCGTATTCGGCATATGTGCAGAGTGCTGAAAGGCAATCAGCCGCGATGCGTGCTATCGGTCTTTCAGTATCCGCAATCGGATCGAATTCTCTGCAACAA
>JAOACU010000748.1 GCA_026417715.1 Anaerolineae bacterium
GATCACTTTCGGTATATTGGACGCCGTCGCCAATGACCTGCACATCGGAGATATATTCGACCTGTGCGAGGGGGATGCTGCGATATCCATAACGGAAAGTGCCGGAGGTAAAGTTGATGGTCTGTGCTTCTTCTACCCAGAAGGTGCCGTCCGGGTTGACGGTAATGATAACGTCAAAGCTTTCCCAATAGAATGATTTGCTCTGGGCATGGACGGTTCCACTGTGAAGCCAGAGCATCAACAACCCAATGACCCCAAAGATATACACAAAACGGCGCATGATTATCTCCTTTGTGGTGGGATAGTCTAGGGTAAGTATAACCGCAATCGGGGAAAAGAAAATTGTAGGGCGAAAAAGTAAGCGCCGGTCCGTGCCCAACAGACCGGCGCTTGCGCATGGAGGCGCGGAGTTCTAGATGAAGATGATTTGCGCGCCTTCGGTCATGTCAATGAAATCGCTTGCTGTGACAATGCCAGCGACGCCGTCCACGAAGTCTTCAGGTTTTAGGCCTATCATGTCCACGGTCATTTTGCAGGCGTAGAGCTTAGCGCCGCCATCTACGAGCATTTGCAGGTATTCATCCACCGGCGGGACGCCGAGTTGTGCGATTTTGCGCTTCATGAACCAGGTCGCAAAAGCCGTCATGCCCGGCAGGATGCCCATGATGTTGGGGATACCCAGATTGCCGGTCGGCAAGCCCATTAGGCTGAACTTAAAGCTGCTGTTGGCCACCGGTGGCAACTCCAAGTGCTTGACGCGCTTTTTGGTGATGATGTCCAACCCCCAGAACGTAAAGAAGAGGGTCACATCCACACCGTTGCCCAGAGC
>JAOACU010000749.1 GCA_026417715.1 Anaerolineae bacterium
CCTCTATCCCCTGTGGCAACTGCTGGGAGAGGGCGACGAAGTGCTGGATTCAGCCGGAGAGATTCGCACTGACTGGGACGCCGACTGGAGCGTCGTCCGTCCGTACATCATCAACTACTTGGCGGCCAACCCGCATAAACGGACTTTCTTCGTTTTGGACGCAGCGACCGGCGCTTCGCGCGGCATCGCGCCGGTGCTCTACACCTTCGGCGACCAGGATGTCCCCAATACGCCGGTGGTGCGCGCCGGCGTCTCGTATACCGCCTACGTCACCTACCGCCCCCGCCAGGGCATCCAGACCACCAGCCCCCGCGAAGTCCACGTCAGTTCGCAATACGACGCCGAACTGGGCCTGATGGACATGCGGGTCCTGACCAGCATCGTCGGTCTGCGCACCTCGGAGTATCCCTCCTCCACGTTCTACTACGAATTCCGCCTTACCTCCGACGAACCGGCGATGATGACGATGGGCGGCAACATCCTGCTGGTGGATAACTGGGAGCGGCTGGGCGGCATCAGCCTGACCACTCCCATCAGCGGCCAACTGATCCACATCGGCCACGTCTCCAATGTCTGGCCGGAGTGCGGCGGCGGCCCCGGCTCCAGTTGCGGGCCGGGCGGCCCCAATCCCTTCTTCCCCCTCAGCGGCAACCCGGCCGACCCGGCCTATCCCTTCCCCTCGCCGCGCGTGGGCGAGGGCTACGTTCAGTCCGGCGCGGTGGTCGCCAACGGGATGATTTACTGGCGGGTGATTGAGGGCGGACTGGCGGGCATCGGGACGCGCACCGGGGCGTCCTGCCCGGCGCCGCGGGTCTACACCC
>JAOACU010000750.1 GCA_026417715.1 Anaerolineae bacterium
CTAAACGCCTGGCGAAGCAGCAGACGTGTTTTGCTTAATTTAACACCGATCTAGCCGTACTGCGCCTATGACGTATCACACGACCTCTGGGATTGCGCGTGTCTGGGGGTAAGGCGTTTATCTGCGTGTTCCTACCTTAGCCACAAGAACTGGAACCTTATCTCCGCACACCAAACTTAACATAACGATTTCTCATAATTACTGTCAAAAGCTATCAAAGTTTGATTTCTTAAACAAGCTCTTAGGCCAGCGGTAACGTTTCCAGTGAGTAATGGCTTTTTCGTCCCGTTGTGTTGCCCGCCGTTCGGGTTTCTGACAACTCCAGCCCAAGTCGTCGGTCAAGATCTTCCAGACATGACTAGGGTGATAGGTGACATCGAACAAGCGTTGGATGATCTGGGCAATCCGCTTTAACGTCCAGAGATCCGTCTTGAAACCTGCGGCGAGCGGTCCAGCTAATAACACCTGCTCCAGCTTCTTTTTCTGTGCGGGTAACAGGCGCGGTGGACGACCGCCAATCGGCCTGGCTTGCAACCCTTTCAGTCCGTAGCGCTGATAGGTTCGCCGCCAACGCAAAACTGAACTGGGCGCTGCGCTCACAGCACGTGCAACGGCTGAAAGTGTTCTACCAGATTGGAGCAGGCGGATCGCATACTCACGGCGTTTCTGTAGTTGGTAAGGTGTTCCTGGAGGTCTCATACCCCACAGGATATCATAGTTTTGCATTCTTTATGCAAAACTCAATAAAACTGCTCGCTCTTGGGTAGAAAACGGAATGGCTTGTTCAGACCTCACAGG
>JAOACU010000075.1 GCA_026417715.1 Anaerolineae bacterium
GGTTGACGCGTTGCTCGGTACGCTGTTGCGCTTCGGCAAGTTCGCGCACTTGGGCCTCAGTACGCTTTTGCGCTTCGGCGAGTTCTTCCACGCGCTGCTCAGTGCGCTTTTGCGCTTCGGCAAGTTCTTCCACACGCGCTTCAGTACGCTTTTGCGCTTCGGCAAGTTCTTCCACGCGCTGCTCAGTGCGCTTTTGCGCTTCAGCAAGTTCGCGCACCTGGGCTTCAGTACGCTTTTGCGCCTCCGCGAGTTCTTCCACGTGTTGCTCGGTGCGCTTTTGCGCTTCCGCGAGTTCTTGCACAATGCGCGGCAAAGCCAATACATCCTTGCTCAACACTAGGCGACGTAACTGGGTGCGCCACTGCGGATGCGCCTCAAGGAGATCAACGAGATCGTGAAAATCGGAAACCTTGAACGCCATACCTACTGTCCTTTTTACGATTGTTCCACCGCGATTATAGCACGAATCAAATACGATGTCACCTCGCGTTACGGAGAGAGTACATTCGTTGGCAATGCCGTTACGCGCCCCAAGACGCGTGGCAAATCATCGCCGTATTTAACAGTGTAGGTGGGAATGCCACTTGCCATCAGTTCCACTGCCGCGCGTTCCGTGTCCGCGCGTCCGCCAAACGTGTTCGTGTCTACCAACACCGTAATCACGCCCACGCCGCGTCGTTTGATTTCGCGCAACACGCGCACGCCGTCCAATTCTGCCGATGGCGTGACGGCAACGAGCGTGTGATTACGCGCCAAGTGCGCACCTTCCAACACAAGCATATCCGCAAAACGAATGCGTCCCTCCGCACGCAACACTGCGAGAACTTCGAGGAGGCGCGTGAGTTGGCGTTCGCCGCGATCGGGTGGCACGATTTCGCGCACCGAGGCGTAGGCAACCAAGCCCACCGCGCGTTGGTGTCGCAAAAAATATTTCGCGATGGATGCCGCAATCGTCACGCTGTACTCTTCCGTACTCGGCGGCAAACGCCACTGCGCGGCAGACCACCACAACCACGTCAGGTCGCGTTCGCGCCACGCTTCCTCGTACCACAATTGCGCTTGCACCGCGCGCTCCAAATCGAGATATATCCACACATCGGCAGTTGGATCGAGTTCAAACTCTTTGACGATGAGGCGTTCCATTCGCGCAGTGGAACGCCAATGAATCCGATTGAATGAATCGCCCGGCGCATACTCGCGTGTGCCCGAAACATTTGTCGTGATGTGATGCGTGCGACGTTGCAACGCCTCGCCGCCAGCAAGGTGCCCGCGTGCTGGTGCAAAGGTGGGCAGGTCCACAGTGGCGGGATACACAATGACCGCGCGCGTCGTATCGGGCATTTGCCGCTGAAACAGAAACAAGCCAAACGGATCGCTCACAATCGCTGTGACAGGTCCCAAACGAAAACGTCCACGTTGTAAACACAACGTCCGCGCCGTCCAACCCCAACGCATACGCGCGCCGAGCGCGTTCAACACGCGACTCGTGTGATGTGCGGGCAACTCAGATTCATCGCGCACTTCGATCCACACTTTGGTCACGCGTCCGATGTTGTGCGCGAGAAATTGCTCTTCGAGGAAACGTCCCACGTGGGCGCGCGGTGTGACCGTTTTACATTCAAGGCGAAACGTGGCAATCTGATACCACGCCCACACAAACGCCAAAATCCCCAAGAGCAGAATGAGGTAACTCAAACGAAAGAAAAGACTGTGATTGGTCTGGTAGGCAAGGAGTGTGACGATGAACCACAGAAGCGGCACGATCCAATGCCGCATCGTCACGCGCAATGCGCCTGAACGCAAAGGTATCCACACCGCGCGATCGCGCGCGTTGAGGAATCGTCTAACGAATTGCAAAGGCGCGCGCGGGTTCATGCGGAGGAAGTCGCCGAGGTTTCCGACGATGTTGGTGTCGGCGGCGAGGGCTGGGCAGGAAAGGCATGCACATCACCTTGCTGCTGCAGGATTTGGTGATACACCAACACCCAATCGAGAAAGTCGTCCACGCGACGTTGGACTTGTTCCTTTTGACGACGATCGCGTTGGGCTTCGCGTCGGCGAAAAATTTCCTGCGTTGCCCACGCGGGATTCGATACGTTCTTAAACACCAGTCGCCCTTCACCGCCCGCCGTCTCGATGATCACATCGCCATAGTTGAAAAAGTTGTTCCAGAACGTGGGCTTGTTGTACGAAACATTCTGAATGCGATCGAGTGTGGTAGCCACCGAACGTTCTTTGAGTCGAAAAGGTGCGCGTTCGATGTCCAAAACATTTTCGTCGGTCAATTGGTAAATGTCGTTGCGCCAGTCTTCATAGTGCCACCAGGTTGCAAACCCAAACCCCGCTAACGCGAATACCCAGAGCGCGATGAATGCCAAACGCGGCAAATCAAACGAAACACCTGTGGCAAAGAAAAGTAGCGGTCCCGCAAAAGCGATAGCAAGTGTGATGCCCAGCCATTTGCCTGTACGCCGTAGCAAATCGAGCCAATGTTTGCGCCACGTAATTTTACCTTTCTCCTCGATCTGCATTCCGAACCACGAATTCAGTCGTTTGCCCAAGCCACTTTGGCGTCGTTGACGCATCGGCACTGGAGCAGGTACATTCGTTGTCATCATCGTTGTAGGCGCGGCAACTACTTTGGGTGGCGCAATGTATTCGATGAGTCGGTCACGAATTTGTTGACGCAATTGCTCGCGCTTGGCACGTTCCGCACGCTCGCGCACGTGTTCTAGTTCGCTAAAAATGTTTTGACGCACTTGCAAGCGACGCGGCACGTACGGAAAGAAAATATCCACCTGATGTCCTGCGGTTTCGATGCGCACATCGGCAAAGTTGAGTAGACGCGCTGCCAAGCCGAGTGAAGATTCGTTTACGTTGCTCACTTGCTCGATGGGTGCTTCGGTACGTTCTTCGCGCAAACCCCACACGCGCTCGTAGTGAACGACACGCCGATTCGTGATGATCAAATAGTCATTGCTCCAGTCCACCACTGTCCAGATCACTGCACCCACGAGCCAAACGATTGCAATGCCCCACAGTAACGTGTCAAGCCATACCAACGCGGTGGTATTGGACAAGATACTGAACAGTGAGACGAGTCCGGCAATCAGTATCAACCCGACTGCTACAAGGAGGGGAAAGCGCAGCATCAGCAAGAGAGCAAACCAATGGCGTCGCGTGTACACGATGACATATTCGCCTTCGCCCAACCAAGGAAAACGCGGCATTGCCAACTTGGTGCGCACATCGGGACGGACATTCAGTTTGCCTTGAACGGCAGGATACTGGGCAAGAAACGTCAACCACTCGTCACGCGTAAGAACAAACAACTCGGCGAATTCGGAAAAAACATCTACGGTGGCATCGTGCGGCGCACCGGTCAAGAGCGAGGTTTCACCAAACGCGTGCGGCGCGCGATAGTAATCTATCACGTGTTCATTTCCGCGCGCGTCAATGCGACGCACGCGCAGAATGCCTGTGACCAAGATATAAAACGCCTTGCCCACATCGCCTTGCTCAAAGAGCATTTCGGTCACACGATAACGCGCGTGATGAAAGTGTCGCGCCAGCGCGCGCAACTCACTCTCATCAAGTGTCTCGAACAAGCGAATCTGACGCAATTGCTCGACGGAAATCGTTGATTGCATCCTAGAGTTGCTCTTTCAATTTCTGCGCCGCCGCGCGCGTCATACCGGGCACGGTCAACAATTCCTCGATAGACGCGGCGCGAATCTTATCGAGCGAACCAAAACGCGCGAGGAGCGCGCGGCGTCGGCGCGGACCGATGCCGGGAATTGCATCGAGTTGTGATGCCAAGCCGACCTTGCGCCGCCGTTGCCGATGATACGTCACACCAAACCGATGCGCTTCATCACGAATGCGTTGCAATAATTTCAACGCTTCGGACGATGGCGGTAAACGCAAGGGTTCCGCGCGACCTGCAATGAAAATTTCTTCCTCCGCTTTTGCCAAACCGATCAGCGGTACATTTTCGATACTGAATTCGCGCAGCACCTCAGACGCCGCGTTCACCTGTCCCTTGCCACCGTCCACGATCAACAAATCGGGCAAACGTTTCCACGACTCGTCCTTGCTCGGCGCGCCACCAGGCAAGGGTTGCGCGGAGCCGTCGGTCAGTGCATTCACCCAACGACGCAAGCGACGCCGCAACACTTCTTGCAAACTCGCGTAATCGTCCGCACCTTGCACCGTTTGGATTTTGAATTTGCGATAATCGCTCTTCTTGGCGGCACCGCGCTCGAACACTACCAGCGCGCCGACCGCGTTTGTGCCTTGCAAGTTAGAAATGTCATAACACTCGATTCGCAAGGGCGGATTGGGCAAACCCAACACTTGTTGCAACTCGGCAACCGCGCTCATCTGCTTGGTTTCGTCAGCAAGCCATTGCGCTTTGAGCATCGCGAGTGTCGTGCGCGCGTTCTCTTCTGCCAACGTCAACAGTTCTTGCCCTTGCCCGCGACGCGGAACACGCAAAATCACTTTTTGTCCGCGCTGTTGATTCAACCACTGTTCGATGATGTTGGCTTCGTCAATGTCAGCGGGCAACAAAATTTCGGGCGGCACATACGCGGCTTCATCGTAAAACTGTTTGACGAACGAGGACAAGATGTGTTCGTTGTTTTCGTCCTCTGTGCCTTCCAACACAAAATACTCACGCCCCAATAATTTGCCACTGCGTACAAAAAAGACTTGGACGCACGCCGCGCCATCATCGCGCGCAAACGCAATCACGTCTTGATCTATCAGTTGCGGCGAGACGATTTTTTGGTGTTCGGTCACGCGCGCAAGGGCTTGGAGTTGATCGCGATAGCGCGCCGCGCGCTCGAACTCTAACTTTTCAACGGCTTCATCGAGTTTCGCGCGCAGTGACGCGCTCACCTCATCCGTTTTGCCTTGCAAGAACTTGCACAGCCGATCAATCATCGCGCGATACTCGTCACGCGACACCGCACCAATACACGGCGCAAGGCACAAGCCAATGTCGTAGTACAAACACGCGCGCGTGTCGCGTCCCGTGATTTCACGATCGCACGTGAGGTATGGAAAGATTTTTCGGAGCGTGTCCAACGTTTCATGGACTGCCCAGACAGCGGTGAAGGGACCAAAGTAACGCGCACCGTCGTTATCCATTCGCCGTGTAATGTACACTTTGGGGAACGGCTCTTGCCACGTGACTTTGATGTAGGGATACCGCTTGTCGTCTTTGAGGCGAACGTTAAAGTGCGGCTTGTGCTTTTTGATGAGATTGGATTCGAGGACAAGGGCTTCGAGTTCCGAATCGGTAACGATGAATTCAATGTCGCGCACGCGTTCGACCAGTCGCCACACCTTGGCACCTTGCGCGTGCGGCGCGTGAAAGTACGAGCGGACGCGGTTGCGCAGGTTGATGGCTTTGCCGACGTAAATGACCTCGCCCCGTTCGTCTTTCATCAGATAGACGCCGGGGTTGGTGGGGAGTGTATCGAGAATTTTTTGGATTTCGGGTGAAGGCGTAAACGTTAGCGTCATCTTTCTCTAATGTGCTCATAACTGCAAAGCTGCCATAGAGGACACGGAGAGATGCGCTTGGATCAAAAAGATGTTTCTCTGTGATCTCTGCGCGCTCTGACAAAAGTTCAGTACGGCTGAGCACTTACGTGTTCCAGCATTACCAATTCGGTTTTGATTCTACGCGCCAACTTGGTCGCCTGGTTCATAATTCAATTCCGTCTTCGACGATTTCCTGTTGCACAAGTGGATGACACGTTGTCGGATCAACAATGTCTATCTTAAAACTACTCGCTTCTGCTACTCGGCTTGCCGCGCGATAGAACTGTTCGGGCGTAATACCCCAAACGGCTAGATCAATGTCCGACCATCGCGTAAACCACAGACGGTGTGCCAGCGACCCAAACAGTACCACACGCGTCGCTCCGAACTCGCGCTTGAGTACACGCGCGGCGCGTCGCGCTTGACGCATAGCGCGTGCCACCAACTGCTTGCGCGTGGAACGAACCCGGGGACGCAGCGCGTACTTTTTCAACTCTTGCGGTGTCAACTCCAATGCAGTTTTTGCCATACGGTTGTCATCCTCATCGTCTTCGCCAAAACACCCATCCCACGACGAGCGCGATGAGTACGATGCCAATGAGCAACGGCAGTGCTAGCGCGGTGATCGAAATGCCCGCCGAAACTAAATCCTCACCCACACTCACAAACGCGTTGCCCACACCACCCGTACTTGCGGTGACGACAGGACGCGCGGTGGCTTTGACGCTGTGTACACCAAACGCCAAGACCAGTCCCAAAATCACCGCAAGGACTGGATGCAGGTGAATCGCGTTCGTACTTGCGGCGAACAAAATCGCACCAGCGGCAGGACGCACAAACGTTTGAATTACATCGTTCAGCGTATCGGCGGCAGGAATCTTGTCCACGATGACTTCAATCGTGAGCAAGACGAGGAGCGCGACGATAACCCATTCGTTCGTCAAAATATCGAACGGTGGGTTGAGTTTGATCCAATCGGTAAAACGTGCCACCAGCGCGACGGTTAACAATGGGATGTAGGCATTCAAGCCCGATGCTGAGGACAGCCCAAAGGCAGTCAGTAAACTTGTGAGAATGTCCATAGTGCCAAAGATTATACCACTATTTTTGGTTTTTGTGCATCGTGCGTATTCTGTCGCATAAAATGTTACCGTCGTGTTGGAGTTACTGGCTCGGAAAGGTTACGCGAATGTGGCGGAAGCGCGACGTCATTTTACGGCGCATCTGCACAAAGCCGCTCAACTGATTTTACGTTGTTGAAGCCGACTTTACACCAGTCCTAGGTAACATTTTAATTTGACTTGATCGTTTGACAGTAAACACGGCTGGGTATATGATGGGAAATGGTGGGTGATTACTACGGATGCCCACAGAGTCTCATCGTCTCTGGAGATAACGGAAGACCGATGAAGCCCCCAAGTGCATTGCGCGAAGAAGAGATCGTACTGGTCATTTGCTCGCCGCGCGCTCAACAGATTGCGAATGCGATGGCACGGATGAAATCGGTGGGGCATTATCGGTTGGCATCTGTTCCACCGCAGTTTATTCGCGATGTGTATTTCGACACACCTACGGGAGCATTGCGGTCACGTCGCATCTCGCTACGCCTTCGCATCGTCAACGAAAAAAGACTCCTCACATTCAAAGAAGCGTTAGCGCACGAAACGCGCAGAGTGCACGCGCGCGTCGAAATCGAACAACGGTGGTCGCGCGCGACGTGGGCGCGGATGATGCGCGAGTTACAAGCGCGCGGGATTGCCATCGAAAATCGGATGTATCTACCGAACGATCCGCTCCGCACACTGGCAAGTGCGGGCTTGCAGATCATCCAGCAACGCGTGACGCGGCGACGCGTACGCCGAGTGCTCCAGAACCGACGCGTGTGCGCCGAACTCGTGATTGACACGACGACATTTTTCTTTGGTAAGCAAGCGGTACATTTGCGCGAGGTGGAGATCGAAGCCCAAGGCGTGCCGACGTGTCTCGACGATTTGGCACAGCGATTGCAAGCAATGTTTGCGCCAGCCTTACAACCTTGGTACGGCAAACTGGTCACTGGACGAACGATAGAAGCGTTGTTGCAGCGAGGTGAACTACAACATCTGCTCGATGAACAACATAATCTTACCCCTGCCGCGTTAGCACGCATCAAGCGGGAATGGGAACAAATGAACGGAGGCACCAATGTCCTCTGACCCCATCCTCTTTCCACCGCAACCGCGTTCGGTTGACGAGACGGGATTGTCTGTGGTGACTTTGGCGCATCTTGCGCTCAAGACCTTGTACGTGCACGGTTCGCTTTTGGCACACGAGATTGCGGATATTTTGAAATTACCGTACGCTACCGTGATGGACGATGTGATGGAGTACCTGCGGCGTGAACGCTTGGTTGAAGTCAGGGGTTCGACAAGCGTGGGCAAGGCGGCGTATCGTTATGCGTTGCTCCAGCGTGGGCAAACCCGCGCGCGCGAGTTACTGAACCAGAACGGCTATGTAGGTCCTGCCCCGGTGACGCTTGAGGCGTACACGGAACGTGTATATGCTCAGTCGTTGGCAGGACAACCAATGAGTGATGAAGCACTGCGCCGCGCACTCGCGCCACTGGTGTTGAGTGAAACACTGATCGCGCAATTGGGACCAGCCATTAATTCTGGCAAGACGGTATTTCTCTTTGGTAACGTGGGGAATGGCAAAACTACGATCGCCGAATTGATTGGTGCCAATCTTCCCGGAGCGATCTGGATTCCGTACGCGATTGACGCGGATGGACACATCATCCGCTTGTTTGATACGCGGCATCATCGCCCCTTGACAGAACAGACCGCCGGCGTACGCACAGGAGCACTCCGCTATTTACCGATTGAATCTGAAAAGTACGATCAGCGTTGGGTACTCATTCGTCGCCCAGTCATTATTGCAGGTGGAGAATTGACCTTAAAGAATCTGAATTTGATTTTCGATCCAGTCACCAAGTTCTACGAAGCCCCGTATCAATTAAAAGCCAACGGCGGAATGTTCCTCGTGGATGATTTGGGACGTCAGCGCGTTCGGGCACAGACCTTGTTGAATCGCTGGATTGTGCCGTTAGAAAAGCGCGTGGATCATCTCACGTTGGCAGGCGGGCAACGCGTGGACGTGCCTTTCGATGTCTTGTTGATTTTTGCCACGAATCTCAAACCCGAAGACCTCGCGGACGAGGCATACTTGCGTCGCATTCGTTACAAGATTTACGTGCCTGATCCAACTTGGGACGAGTATCGCGAGATTTTCAAACGTGAGGCGGCACAACGGAATATCACATACTCGGAATCAGCGATGCAGTATCTCATCAACGAGTACTATATCAAACCCCAACGTCCGCCGCGCGGCGCGCATCCGCGCGACATTGTGGAGGGGTTGGTGCATTTGGCGCGGTTCCGGAATACGCCACCGCAAATGACCAAGGAGACGATTGACTTGGCGTGTCTGCCTTATTTCTTGAAAAAGGATCGTGCCGATCAATGAATCTTTGGCAAGATGGATGCGGTAACCGATCACGCTCTCGGTTCTTATCGAGAGCGGCGGCACGAACTTGATTGGGCTGTCATCCGTTTGCGGAGAAAACGGTACCTTATCCAATCATTCTTTGCAGGTGCTGGCCTAGCCATCTGAAAAAGTTTAGCAAATTATGAGAATACCTGTAGTTTCTTAGACCTCACAGGTCTTTAGAGACCTTCGAGGTCTAAACCTCTTTCTACCCAAGAGCGACGGGATAAATATTTCCGTCCATCAAGGACACGAAGGTCAAGAAAAGACAGAAACTTGGTGGTGCTTCGTGTCCTTCGTGGAGAAACAAAGTGTGGTGCACTGAAGCAAACTATTTTGGCACTTACGCCAAATTATGCTAGAATCAACCACGTGACCGATTTGGCAATCGTCATCGTCAACTATAACACGCGCGAACGCTTGCGCGATTGTTTGCGATCGCTGGAGGCAAATCGCGGCGTCTCGTTTCTAACGTTTGTGGTAGATAACAACTCGTCCGATGGTAGCGCGGCGATGGTGCGCGCGGAATTTCCGCGCGTGCATCTCATCGCCAGTCCAATCAACGGTGGCTATTCCTACGCCAATAACCTCGCGCTCCGCCAAATTCTCGCGCTCGATCCTCCACCTCCATTCGTTCTCTTGCTCAATCCCGATACCGTTCTGCCACCCGACGCGCTCGCGCGAATGCTCGACTTTTTCGCCGCGCATCCCGAAGCCGGCATCGCTGGTCCCAAGTTGGTGATGGAAAATGGCAAACTCGACAAAGCGTGTCGGCGTAGTTTTCCCAGTCCTGAACTTTCGATTTATCACGTGCTTGGCTTGGACGCGCGCTTTCCCAAGAGTCGGCGATTTGCGCGTTACGAGATGACGTTTTGTGATGAGAACGAAATGATCGAAGTGGATTCGGTCGTTGGCGCGTTTATGATGATTCGCACCCAAGCGTTGCAACAAGTCGGGCTACTCGACGAAGCGTTTTTTATGTACGGTGAAGACCTTGATCTCGCGATGCGCATCAAACGACGCGGCTGGAAAGTGTACTACAATCCTGCTGTCCAAGTGATACACTACAAGCGCGAAGCCAGTCGCCATTCACCGCGCGCGGCGTACGAGTTTTGGCGCGCCGCGTACATCTTTTATCGCAAACACTATGCGGACACGACCGCGTTGCCGTTGCGCGTGATCATCACGTTGGGACTCGCGTGGAAAGGTGGTTGGAAGTTGGTGCAAGAGATGATGCGCCCCTTGCCGCCTTCACCCAACGCGGCGGAGATGCACGGATGAAACGCTACGCGCCTTGGATTTTCACCGTGTCGTTGCTTGGCGTGGACGTGGCGATGACCTGCCTCGCGTTCTTCCTCGCCTACTTGTTACGTCCGCGCGACACCACACCGCACCAAGTCATTCCGCCTTTCACTTATTATTTCGGAATGATGGTGCTGAGCGTACTCGCGCTCGTGGTTGTCTTTTTCTTCTACAAACTTTACCACTTGCATCGCGGCATCACGCGCCTTGACGAATTGTACACCGTCGCGTCGGCAACTTCGATTAGTGTCGTCGTGGGAATGGCACTCACCACGTTCGTGTATCGCACCGAGATTGATTACCCGCGCACGATGATTGTGTACTTTTGGCTCGGCGCGTTGATTCTCGTCGGCTTGGGGCGCGTGGTGCATCACACGATTCGTTCGGCGTTGTATCGGCGTGGTTGGGATGAAGCGCGCGTGTTGATTGTCGGCGCGAACGAAGCCGGGCACACCGTCTTGGAACGCATTCGCGTTTCGCCACACTTGGGGTATCGTCCCATCGGATTTTTGGACGATGCGCGCGCGGGACAAAAAGTGATGGGCTTGCCGGTCTTGGGACGCATCGAACAACTCGGCGACGTAGTGCGGCAACATCAGATTGACGAAGTGATCATCGCGCTACCCGATGCGTCGCATCAAGAATTGCTCTCGATTATCT
>JAOACU010000751.1 GCA_026417715.1 Anaerolineae bacterium
GAATGTTCCAAGCTTTCAGTATCCGCAATCGGATCGAATTCTCTGCAACTTTGTTAGCGTACTTGCCGCCGCGTGCGACGTGCGCCTTTCAGTATCCGCAATCGGATCGAATTCTCTGCAACTAATCTATCACCCCGCGCGAATCAAAGTGGTGGCAATCTTTCAGTATCCGCAATCGGATCGAATTCTCTGCAACTGGTATAGTTACCTAAGTCAGTTACCTAAGAGGTGGCCTTTCAGTATCCGCAATCGGATCGAATTCTCTGCAACTATGTTGGTTTGTCTCAGACCGTCAACGCTACCAGTCTTTCAGTATCCGCAATCGGATCGAATTCTCTGCAACGTCAGCCATCTTCAACCCGTCCAAGATGAATATTACTCTTTCAGTATCCGCAATCGGATCGAATTCTCTGCAACTTAGCCGCGCGTGGAACACAAAAATTATATATTGCCTTTCAGTATCCGCAATCGGATCGAATTCTCTGCAACCTGGGGAAACGCGCACATTCAAACTGAATAACATCGCTTTCAGTATCCGCAATCGGATCGAATTCTCTGCAACCCATCACGCCCGCGTTGGCGGATGCGCTACGGAATTCTTTCAGTATCCGCAATCGGATCGAATTCTCTGCAACTGAGAATGCGCCCTATAGTTCTAATTCGACAGTAACCTTTCAGTATCCGCAATCGGATCGAATTCTCTGCAACCGGCGGCAACCGCAAACAGCGGCAGCGGGGCATTGGCCTTTCAGTATCCGCAATCGGATCGAATTCTCTGCAACGGATTGCACGACAT
>JAOACU010000752.1 GCA_026417715.1 Anaerolineae bacterium
AGCTTGTTTAATAAATCGGTGATATAATGCGATGCATGAGACGAAAACCTTATCCCAGTGACTTGAGTGATGAAGAATGGGCAAAACTCCAACCCCTTCTGCCGTCGTCTAAACGTGGCGCCCCACGCCGCGTGAATCTGCGCGAGGTCATCAATGCGCTCCGCTATCTCGCGCGCACGGGCTGTCAGTGGCGTATGTTACCGCATGATCTGCCTTCCTGGGAGACGGTGTATTATTACTTTAGCCAATGGCGAGACGATGGCACCTGGGAACGGCTCAACTGCGAATTACGTATTCAAGTTCGTCTGAGCGTTGGAAAAGACCCCGAACCCACCGCCGCCATTCTGGACAGCCAATCGGTGAAAGCCACCGAGATGACAGAGGCACGGGGCTACGATGCGGGCAAGAAAGTCAACGGGATCAAGCGCCATATGCTCGTGGATACGTTGGGACTTGTCCTGAAAGTCATGGTCTTGACCGCCGACATTCAGGATCGCGATGGCGCACGCCTCATGTTGGAAAAGATCAAACAGCAATTCCCGCGGCTCCAGAAAATCTGGGCGGACGGCGGGTATGCTGGTACGGTGGTGGATTGGGTCAAGCAGGTCTGTGGTTGGATTCTTGAGATTGTGAAACGTCCTGCCCACGCCAAAGGATTTGAGGTTCTACCGCATCGTTGGATTGTGGAACGCACCTTTGGGTGGTTGAATCGTTTTCGTCGCTTGAGCAAAGGGTATGAACGCTTAGCCGTGTCGGAGGAGGCCATGGTTTATCTGGCGATGATTACCTTGATGA
>JAOACU010000753.1 GCA_026417715.1 Anaerolineae bacterium
ACGTACTGGCGCACTTGGCTTTGCAGGGCCGGGTCGAGGTAGGGATAGGCCATCGCCAAGGTCAACACCAATTCACCAGAGTCGTGCCAGATCGCGTTGCCGCCGCCGTTATAGGCGATCGCTGGCGGTTCATCGCCTTGAGTCGAATTGTGCGGCCACATAGCGGGGTTGCTCATACCCCGTTGCAGGTAGTATGGCATCGGGTAGGGCGTGAGCGCAATCAGATCGGCGACTTCGACGCGCAGGCGCTGCACCAGATCAGGGGGTGGGTTGGCCGCCAGCGTTGTGAGGTCGAACGTCACATAGTCGGTTAGCGGGCGGGTAGTGGTAACGGACGGCGGAGTTGGGGCCGGTGGCGGCGGCAAGGTGCGGGTGTAGACTAGCGGCGCCGGACACGATGCGCCAGTGCGCCGGCCAATACCGGCCAAACCACCTTCGATCACACGCCAGTAAATCATATTGTTGGCGATTACGGCTCCGGCCCGGCTCGCCCCCTCACCAACTCGCGGCGAGGGGAAGGGGTATGCTCGATCGGCTGGGTTCCCGCTAAGCGGAAAGAAGGGGTTAGGACCCTCTGGCCCGCAACCGGAATTGGGGCCGCCACCGCACTCTGGCCAGATGTTCGAGACGGTGCCGATATGCACAAGCGTGCCGCTGATCGGCGTCGTTAACCGGATCCCACCTAACCGCTCCCAATTGTCAATCAGTAGCAAATTGCCGCCCATTGTCATCATTGCCGGCTCGTCGGAGGTTAAGCGGAACTCGTAGTTGAAGGTGGAGGCGGGATAATCGGGT
>JAOACU010000754.1 GCA_026417715.1 Anaerolineae bacterium
GCTCTGGTCTACGATATCGCTGCCGAAATGCAGGCCGAGACGATCGACGGCCATTACGAGGTGACGATTTGGCTGCCACTTTGACAGGATCGCGCAGCAATGGCGACAGCGAAGCACTGCAGATCGCGCGCACAACGTACGACAACGTCCAGCGTCGCTTGGCACGACCGGGTTCGTACGGCACCGCGCCACTGCCGATTCCAGCGAGTGCAAAGGCGCACGGAATTTCGATGATCTTTTCACTCGTCTTCACCGAGTTGGGCGATGCGCTGAACGATGCGACGATTTATCGTGCGGGGCTGATGCACGCGAACCAAGTGATGAATGTCTTTTTGCGCCCCGAACACAAGCGACTGTACGAATTCGCGCGTTTGGACGATGCGTTACTCGATGAACCGCCGTGGTGCGTCGTCAATCCCGGTCACGCCATCGAATCAATGTGGTTTATGATTCACATCTTTCGCGAGATTGGCGATGCTGCGCGCGTGCGCCAGGCGATTGACGCGATTCGTTGGCATATCGAACTGGGATGGGACGAAGAGTACGGCGGCATCTTCCTCGCGCGCGATGCCGAAGGATCGTTCTGGGCAGACAAATGGGAGATGAAAATCTGGTGGCCCCACACCGAAGCGTTGTACGCGCTCTTGCTCGCCTACGCGATTTCGCGCGAACAATGGTGTCTCGATTGGTTTCAGCGTGTTCACGAGTACGCGTTCGCGCACTTTCCCGTACCGCAGTATGGTGAGTGGATTCAAAATTTGGATCGGCGCGGCAACAAAGTAAACACCACCG
>JAOACU010000755.1 GCA_026417715.1 Anaerolineae bacterium
CTCATCACACGCGCGCGCGACGAAAACATCGGCACGCAGATTCGCGTGGATGGCGGCAAAATCATCGAGCAACGCGCGCACGGCGCGCCCGCTGGCACTATCGTCACCGTCGAAGAGTTGTTTCGCCACGTGCCCGCGCGCCTGAAATTCCTCAAGACACCCGCCACCGAAGCCGGTCGCATTGCCGATCTCATCCACGCCTACGCGCTTGCCTATCCCACGCTACGTTTTTCGCTCACCAGCGACGATCGCTTGCTCTTTCAATCCCCTGGCACTGGCAAGTTGTTCGATGTTCTCGTCAAGGTGTTTGGAATCGAAGTGGCGAAGCAGATGTTAGAGATTCGAGATTCGAGATTAGAGATTGAGCAATCTCCAATCTCCAATCCCCAATCCCCAATCCCCAATCTCCAATCTCCAATCTCAAATCTCAAATCTCAAATTCACATCACGGGCTACATCTCCCCACCCCACCTCAACCGTTCCACGCGCAAGTATATGTTCTTCTTCGTCAATCATCGTTGGGTGCAAGATCGCACGTTGCAACACGCGGTCATCGAAGCGTATCACACCGCGCTGATGGTAGGACGCGCGCCGATTGTCGTCCTCGACATCACCTTGCCGTCTGAGGCAGTGGACGTGAACGTGCATCCGACCAAGAGCGAAGTGCGCTTTCGCGATACGCACGCGGTCTTTCGCGCGGTGCAACAAACCGTGCGCGCCGCACTCACCACCCACGCGCCGATTCCGACGATGGCGTTCACGCCGCGCACTGTCTCTTTCACTG
>JAOACU010000756.1 GCA_026417715.1 Anaerolineae bacterium
GATGTGGACGAACTGCGCGCCCGCTTTGACGAACGCCTGCCCGCGCGGGGGTTCGCGGTGTACGTCCTGGCCGCTTCGGGGATGTTCTTTGTGCTTTGGGTGGGTCAAATTGTCCCGGCCCTGTTCGCTTCTGGCCGCCCCGCCTTCCTCGCCGGAACAGACCTGCTCACCAGCCCGGTGCATGTGCTGGATTTAAGCACCGCGCTCCCCATCAGCGTGCTGGGGGCGGTCTGGCTGTGGCAGCGCAAGGGGTGGGGCTTCCTGCTGACCGGGTTGATGCTCTCGATGCTGGTCATCGAAACCGCCAGCATTGCGCTCGACCAGTGGTTCGGCCATCTGCACGACCCGGCGGCCTCCCCGGCTGCCGTCCCGCTCTTTGTGGTGCTGACCGTGGTCGGGCTGGCCGTGCTGGTTGCGTATCTGCGTTACCTGCGCCCGGAGACCATCACCCGCAATACGCTGGAAAGCCGATAGCCCCCTTCATCTCGAAAGCAAAAGGAGCAGTATGAAAATTGTCCTGCTAACCATCGGCTCGCGCGGCGACGTGCAGCCTTTCGTCGCCCTGGCGTGGGGGCTTCAACGCGCCGGCTTCGACGTGACACTCGGGGTGGGGCCCGATTTCGCCGGGCTGGCAGGAGACCACGGCGTCCCCTTTCAGCCTATCGGCGCAGGGATGCAGGCCCTCCTGCAACAGAATCAAATGAAGGCGGCGATTCAGAGCGGCAACATCTGGAGTTTTTTACGCAACCGCAATGCCCGCCGCGCGCATCTGTACGAACAACTC
>JAOACU010000757.1 GCA_026417715.1 Anaerolineae bacterium
GAATGGCACGTTTTGAGTTTGTGCGGTACGCTTCGCGCGTAGGCATTCCATTCTTTGAATTGGATCACCAAGAACTGGAAAGTGAAATCCAAGCCGCGCGGAGGTAAACGTGAATGGCGTATGCTACGTTGCCAATTCAAGCCCTTTGATTGTTTTTGAACGTATTGAACGATTAGACCTGCTACGTGCTTTGCTAGAACGCGTATATATTCCACCTGCCGTGCGGCAAGAAGTGTTTGGTTCAAAACCACCACCGGCTTGGATTGAGGAACGTCTGCTCACTCAGCCCTTAGCGGCACGAATTGTGGCGGCGCGCTTGGGAGCCGGAGAACGCGAGGCGATCGCCCTAGCCTTAGAGATGCAAGCGACCGAATTGGTGATTGATGATCTAGCCGCCCGACGATTAGCACAGTCACTAGGTATTCCTATCATCGGTTGCTTTGGACTACTCTTGCGCGCGAAACACAGAAAATTGATTTCCGCTGTACGTCCTCTGATGGAAGCAATGCAGAAAGACGCTTTCCGAATCTCCAATGATTTGTTCAAGGGAATTTTGATAGCGGCAGGAGAGTGGGAATAGGCGTAGAATGAATCCGATTGAACTTTTGTACGGTCTGGTTAAAATCTCTAGTCCTTCGCAACACGAACGCGCTGCTGTCGAGTACCTCGTCGCCCAGATGAACACGCTCGGTTTTCGCGCGTTTGTGGACGACGCAGGCAACGCGGTTGGGATTCTGGGCAATGGCGCGCGCGATATCGTCTTGCTAGGACACATTGACAC
>JAOACU010000758.1 GCA_026417715.1 Anaerolineae bacterium
GCGCGTCCAGTGTTGTCCAGCCGCGTAACAAGCCGCGCGCATCATAGGTGTTGGTGGTTGTGGCATCAACGAGACCTGTCGGGTTTTTAGAAACCCGACAGGTCTATCAGCCGCGCGCGGTGGAGCGGCGCGTGGTATACGCCGTGCGCTCATGTTTCATCTACCATCGGCACTTTGTAGAAAACGAGCCCCTCCAATCCATTTTGCTCGACGGCTTGCTTGAACACATCATCCACAAACACATAGGTCCACACTTCGGGTAGGCGAAAGATGTGCTTCCCTTCTAAGCAATTTGGTCGAAAGGCATATTTGTCCACATCCATGATTTCGCCATCCGTGTATCTCACCAGCACTGATCTTGAATGGTCAAGACAATCAGCAAAAAAGATGTTCAACGCATAGAATTTGCCAAGGGGTGGCTCCGTGATCAAGTTCAGTGTTTCGGTGTTGTCTTTGACTAATGGATGGAGGAGCTTCAATGCTCGTGCAGATATGCTTAGTGGAATGATAGCAAGACCAGGAAAATCCCCAAGCGGCTTTCTTTCTTCACCCTCATATTCCCATAACTCGACTCGCATTGGCGTCCACGCCCCTCTAACCGCCCGGCCGGAACGAAACATTGCATTAATATCCAAAACCTCACTAGGGGAAAGACCCACAATATGGAAACTGCGATAAACGTTTCCATCCGGTAATATTCTCCAGATACTCATTTGTAGTCACTCCATTCTTTTAGCGTGGAAATGTTCCTGCAAGCAGTTGCTC
>JAOACU010000759.1 GCA_026417715.1 Anaerolineae bacterium
CGGTATATCACAAGTTGGTACAATGCTACCGTGCCCACGCAGTGCCAAGAAAATTATAGCGCAACTTGGGAGGTGAATCAAATGCAGGACAAATCAATTTCAGGGTTGGTGCAGAGTTGCCGCGACAACCGACTGAGGAACGAATAAACGAATGTCTGCCTTCGTCCTTCGTCTTTCGTCCTCCGTCTCACCGTTTGACCAATTCACCAACTTGTGCTATAAACGGGCAACAACGCCGTGAGGGAGACGAGTAACGCCGACACGGGATTACAGAGAGCCGTAGTTGCTGAAAAGTCGGTATCTACGCCGGCGCGAAAAACACCTCCCGCCTTCGTCCTTCGTCACATTCACGGCGCGGGTTGCTCCCGTTAGCGAGCGCACGAGGCGGCGTGTGGTTGCAAGGTAACTATGCCGGTCTGCCACAGAGGACACAGAGAACACAGAGAGATTCTTCACTCAATAATTTTTCTCTGTGACCTCTGTGCGTTCTGTGGCGAAAATTCAGGACGGCTGGGCAGTTACGTTGCAAGTACGTTCCAACGTGTTGGAAACATCACGCCGCGAAGAAAGGTGGCACCACGAGTCCCCCCTCGTCCTTTCATTGGACGCGGGGGGATGTTGTTTTCAGTTGGTCAGTCAGTTAGTCAGTGAATCAGTTAGTCAGTGAATCAGTTGGACAGTGAATCAGTTGGACAGCGACCGTCCCACTGCCTTACTGTCTCACTGTCTCACTGTCCCACTGTCTTACTGTCCCACTGTCTCAC
>JAOACU010000760.1 GCA_026417715.1 Anaerolineae bacterium
AGCTTGGATCGCTTGATGCGTTGGGTCTGCATTCCACTCGGCGATTTCTTTGTAGGCAGTTTGAATCCAACCGATGTTGGTGTTTTCCCAGCCCTCCAGCGGGCACGTTTCGGTGATGAACACAGGTAGGGAACGAAACTGCGCTGGTAGCGCGTTCAAAAAATCGCGATACGCGCGAAAATCGGAATGATAACGATTGTACGGCGGGTCCATCAACACATCGCTAGTGATTTGTGTGACGCTGAAATCGTGGGTGTAGCAATGCAACGCAATGCCATCCACTTCGCCATCGAGCAAGGTGAATACATCTACAAAGTAGCGCACCCAATCGCCAGTATCGGCGTTGTAAGGCGCGACGGCGCCGGGAATCACCCAATCGTCCGCGTGACCCGATGTGTTTTTGATCGCGTCGCGACATTTGAGAAAGCAGAGCGCGTACAGTTCGGGGGTGATGATTTCGCGCGTGCCGTCGGGGAGGATCGGACGTTCCGCGCTACTGTTCATTTCATTGCCGATGATCCAGATGCGCGCGCCGGGTGATCGCACCACGTACGCGGCGCAACGCGCGGCGAACGCGTCGTATTGGTCGGAGGGCGGAATTGTGCCGGCGGTGTCGTAACCGTTGTTGAGGCGCACGATGATGCCCAAGCCCGCATCGGCAAGGCGCGTGTAATCGGTGCCGGCTTGCGTGCGCAAATCCACTGAATCCACGAGCCAGCCGAATCGTTGTGCTTTGAGCATCGGCACTTGACCGCCGAGATC
>JAOACU010000076.1 GCA_026417715.1 Anaerolineae bacterium
ACGCGCTGGTTACTTTTACTCACGCTGATCGTTCTCGTTGGCGGTGCAACATTCTTCCTCGCGTACGCGCGTCCCACACCACCCGTACCTACGCCCAGCGTGCGTACGACGACCACACCGCTTTACACCTACCTGATTGACGTGGCGGGTTGGTATGAAATCACGCCCAATGAACGCGCGGTCGCTTCGCCTTACGATTTTACTTTCGATCGTTTGACCGCAATGCCACCTCACATCGGCAACTGGATCGGCGAAGCGTACGATTACGGTAGAGCGGTGGACGAGTGGTTCGAGAATCCCGACGTTGCCGTGTCGAGTATCTATCGCGATGCGCGTGGCAATCAGGTGTGGTTTTCCGCGTTTGGCAGTCGCGGACGCAAAAGTTATTTTCTCTTTGAGCACACGCCGATCACATCGTATCCTGCGGCGGGTTGGACGCTGATCGAACACGGTGTAACCGCGATCCCGATTGGCGATAGACAAATGCGCGTGCAAAAAGCGACGCTTGCCCTAGCCGCCGAACGCCGCGTCGTGTTCTACTGGTATCTCTGGTCCGATTTCACGCGCGCGCCCGACGCCGGCATTTTGACGATGCGTTTGCACGTGCCAGTGACCAGCACCGATCAAGCCGCGTTCAAAGTGGGCGCGGATTTCTTGCGCGCGCTCTTTCCCCAAGTGATCACGTGGCGGCGGTTTTAGCCGCTTTGTCTTTCCTCCCCTTTGGCGTATAATTGTTGCGATGTCTCCGCATCGTCTATGGGCGATTCTGCGCAAAGAATTTCGCCACATTTGGCGCGACAAGCGTACGCTGTTCCTCGTCACACTCTCTCCCGCGATTATGCTGTTCACTTTCGCGTACCTCTTTGCGCTCGAAGTGCAAAAAGCGCGGCTCGCGGTGTGGGATATGGATCGCACCGCGCTCTCGCGCCAATTGGTGGCGAGTCTCACGGCGGATGGCAAATTCATTCGCAGTGGCGATGTCGCAGGATACGCTCACATTTATCACGAATTGCAAAGCGGCGCGATTCATGTCGCGCTGGTCATTCCGCCCGATTTTCAAGCGCGCCTGATTGCCGGTGAACGCGTCGCACTCCAAGCCATCACCGACGGTAGCGACCCCGTGACCACGATCCAAACGCTGGGACGTTTGCGCCAGCGATTGTACGAATTCAGTCAACGGCAAGGGTTGACTAGCGCGTCATCAATGATCGCGGTCGAAACGCAAGCGTGGTACAATCGCGAACTCAACTCCAAGTACTCGATGGTGCCGGGCTTGTTGCCGGTGGTGTTGATTTTGCCATCGCTTGCCTTTGCGCTTGCGCTCACACGCGAAAAAGAGTTAGGCAGTTTTGAAACGCTCGCCACCACGCCAATTCAAGCCGCCGAGTACTTGCTAGGCAAGTTGTTGCCATACGTTGCGTTTGGTTTGCTCAGCGCGCTCATCGCGGTAGCCGTAGCGATTTTGTGGTTCCACGTTCCCTTGCGCGGCTCGCTCTTCGACTTGCTGATTTTCATTTTGCTCTATCTGTTTGCCTCGCTCGGCGAAACAATGTTCATCGCCGGTTTTCTCGGCAGTCAAGGTACGGCAATGCGCGCGATTTTGCTCATCTTTTTCATTCCCAGTTTCTTTATGACTGGCATCATCCTGCCGATTGATACGCGGTCGGGCATTGCGCAATTGGTTGCCTCGTTTTTGCCCGCAACGCAATTTGTGCTGATGACACGCGGGGTGTTTCTCAAAGCGATGGACATTCCCGCACTCTGGCTCCAAGCGACGTACCTGCTCGCACTCGGCGCAGTACCAATGCTGTTGAGTTGGCTGATGTTCAGAAAGCAGGTGGACTAACCGATTGCAGATTGTAGATTGCAGATTTTAGATTTTCTTTCAATCTGCAATCTGCAATCTAAAATCTAAAATGAAGGCGATTCTCAATCTCGCGTGGAAAGAACTCATCCAATTACTACGTGACCGCGTGCTCTTGGGCTTTCTCATCCTGGCACCGTTTTTGCAATTGGTGCTGATTTCCGAAGCAACGGGCGCGGGCGTGCGCGGCGTCAAACTTGCGGTGTGGGATCAGGATCAAAGCCAACTGAGTCAAGACCTGATTCGCACGCTGGACAATTCCGAGTCGTTTCGTTTGGTCGCGCGCGCAGCAAGTTACACCCAAGTCGAACAGTTGATCAACGATGGTAACGCGGCGGCGGTGCTCATCATCCCGCCCGATTTTTCGCGCGCGCTGATGCGCCCCGATACGCGCGCCACACTCAACGTGATTGTGGATGGTACCAACGTCATCGTCGCGACGTATGTGCTAGCGGACATCGAAGGCGCGGTCAACGACTTGTTGCGTCAACTCTTGACTGAACTCGGTATGCCGTTGAGCGCGGGCGGCATTGACCTCAAAGTCGAAAACGCGTTCAATCCTACCTTGTTCATTCGTTGGTCGAGTCTTACCGCGCAACTGCCGTTCATCACGTATCAAGTTGTGCTCGTCGTTGCCGCCGTCGGTTTCGTGCGCGAACGCGAACTCGGCACGATGGAACAACTCATCGTCACGCCGATTCGTCGCTTGCAATTGATGCTCGGCAAGGGCTTGATGGCACTCGGCGTTGGCATCATCAATTTTACGATCCTCTACGTCACTCTTACGCAAGGATTTCGTTTGCCAATGCGCGGTGATTTGTTGTTGTTTACCTTGCTCGGCATCTTGTTCATCGTCACTGAAATTGGTGTAGGTACACTCATTTCGATCATCACGCGCAGTCAGCAACAAGCGGTCTTGATTGTGTTTCTCTTGGCGATTCTCGAAGTGACGTATTCGGGTTACATCGTGCCAACGGAAAATATGCCCGCGTTTATGCAAGCCGCCGCCGCTGTTTCGCCCTTGCAACATTTCATCGCCATCACGCGCCACGTGTTCCTGAAAGGTTCGACGCTACCAATGATGGTGGATCACGTGGTCATCTTGGGTGTGCTCACGATGGTCACGCTGGGTTTGGCATCGTTCTTGTTTGCGCGCGTTGAAGTGTAGTTATGATTTGTATTGCGTGTTACGTATTGCGTATCGCATATCAACAGAATACGTAATACGCAATACGTAATATGCGATACACACTATGTCAATCGGACACATCTACGCCCAAAACCTCACCAAACATTTTCGCCACGTCCAAGCCGTGCGTGGCGTTAATCTCGACATCGCGCCCGGCGAAATCTATGGCTTGATTGGACCCGATGGTGCAGGCAAGACGACGACGATTCGGATGCTTGCGGGTGTGATGAAGCCGACCGCTGGCACTGCGCGCGTCAGCGGGTTCGATGTGGTGCACCAAGCGGAGAAACTGCGTCACCACGTCGGCTATATGGCGCAGCGATTCAGTTTGTACGGCGATCTGTCGGTGCGCGAGAATCTGGAATTTTACGCGGATATTTTCGGTGTGCGCGGCGCGGAACGCGAAGCGCAGATTCAACGCCTTTTGCGCTTTGCGCGCCTCGAAGAATTTCAAGACCGCGCGGCTGACGCGCTTTCGGGCGGAATGAAAAAGAAACTGGGACTCGCCTGCGCGCTGATTCATCGCCCACGCGTGTTGTTTCTGGACGAACCGACGAACGGCGTGGACCCGATTTCGCGCCGCGAGTTCTGGGACATTTTGAGCGACTTGCACCTCGCGGGTGTAACGATCTTTGTCAGCACCGCGTATATGGACGAAGCCGAGCGTTGCTCGCGCGTCGGCTTGATGTATCAGGGCGAAATCATTCAACAAGGCACACCGAGCGAATTGCGCCAACTCGTACGCGGCGAACTCATCGCCATCGTCACCGATGATCTTATCACGACCGAACGCATCGTTGCGCAACTCGACGGCGTATCGGAAACGCAAGCGTACGGTGATCGTCTGCACGTGTTCGTGGACGATGCCGCGCGCCGCTTGCCCGACATCGAACGCGCGCTACGCGCGGCGAATGTGCGCGTCACGCAAATTCGTCCGACCGCGCCGCGTTTGCACGAGGCGTTCATTGCGCTCGTCAAACACCAACGACCGCCGACCGCCGACAACTGACCGCCGAACATTTTAGGCAGCGGTCGGCGGTCAGCGGTCTGCGATCAACAGGAAGTTCAATGACCACGAACAACGTCATCATCGCCGAACAACTCACGCGCAAATTCGGTGATTTCGTTGCTGTAGATCACATTTCGTTTTCCGTCGCGCGCGGCGAAATTTTTGGTTTTCTCGGTCCCAACGGATCGGGCAAGACGACGACGATTCGGATGTTGCTCGGTCTGTTGCATCCGACGAGTGGACGCGCCATCGTCTTGGGACACGACATCACGCGCAATGCCGATGCGGTCAAACGCAACGTCGGCTATATGTCGCAAAAATTCAGTTTGTATGGCGATTTGCGCGTCATCGAGAATTTGAATTTTTACGGACGCGCGTACGGCGTGTGGGGACGGCAATTGATCGCGCGGCGACAAGAGGTGTTGGAACTTGTCGAGTTGACGGGGAATGAACGTACTATCACCAACAATCTCGCGGCAGGTTACAAACAACGTCTCGCGCTTGCCACTGCGATCATTCATTCACCACCACTCGTTTTTCTCGATGAGCCAACGGCGGGTGTTGATCCTGTCAGTCGTCGCGATTTCTGGCGATTGCTCTATCGGCTTGCGGATGCGGGCACGACGATTTTCGTCACGACGCATTACATGGACGAAGCCGAACAATGTCATCGTCTCGCGTTCATCCATAACGGTCGCATCGTGGCGATGGGGACACCCAGCGAAATCAAGGAGCAGATGCACGGTCACGTCATCGAAATTGATTGCGATGACGCAGGGCGCGCGATGCAGATTTTGCGCGCAATGCAAAATTTGGATCAAGTGGCGTTGTATGGTACACTCATTCATGTTGTCGTACCTCAAACCACATTCGCGCAAACGATTCGCGAAGCATTGCAAGCGGAACGCATCACGATTCATCATCTCACGGTGATTCCTCCATCGCTCGAAGATGTGTTCATTGCACGGGCGAGGATGTGAGAGTTCGGAGTTCGGAGTTCGGAATTGAGAGTTCGGAGTTCGGAATTCAGTATTCAGTATTCAGTGTTCAGTAGGTGGTGGTCGGCGGCTTGCCCTGAGCGTAGTCGAAGGGTCGGCGGTCGGCGGTCGGCGGTCTTTGTCGCGTTGATTCTCCTGCTCGTTGCCTGCCAACCTACCAACAACGCAACAAGCACAACGGGCGGTGTGTGGACGGGATTTTTGGAAGGCAAGACGCTCGATGTATCGCCCGAGGTCGGCGGACGCGTGACGAGCATCCTCGTCGAAGAAGGCGATGTGGTCCAAGCGGGGCAACTGCTCGCGACGATTGATGACGAGTTCTTGCGTCTGCGTATCGAAATCGCCGATGCGAACGTTGCCGCCGCGCAAGCGCAACTCGCGCTCCTCGAAGCCGGCGCGCGTCCCGAAGACATTCGCCAAGCCGAAGCGCGCGTCGAACAAGCGCGCGCCGCGCTCCTCGCCGCGACCCAAGCCCTCTCCGATACGCTCGCGATTCGCGCGAATCCACAAACGCTCATCATCGCCAGAGCCGATGCGGAGACGCGCGCGATTGCCGCAACATTCAACTACACGGCAACCGCCAAGCAAGCCGAAGCCGCCGATTTGGAGAGTCGGCTGTGGGCGGACATTGTCAAGCAACTGGGTGAAGGTATCGAGGTGCGTTTGCCAACAGGTGCGGTGTTGCGTTTTGACACACCGCAACAACGATTGACGTACGCGCATAGCGAATGGAATCGCGCGAGCACGACGGCGTGGCAGGCGTGGGCAAATCTCGATGTGGCGCGCGCCAACGCGCACACTGCCTACGCGACTTGGAAAGACCTCTCCGATCAACTCGCGAATCCGATTGCGCTCGACGCGCGCGTGAATCAGGCGCGCGCTGCGCGCGAACGCGCCGCCGCGAATCTGCAACTTGCCCAAGCCGCGCTCGATGCGTTGCGCGAAGGAGCAACCCCTGCGCAACTTGAAGCCGCCCATGCCACGCTCGATCAAGCACGCGCCGCGCGCGCCGCGCTGGACAAAGAGTTGACCCGCTATCACATCGTCGCACCGCGCGAAGGCATCGTCACGCGCGTCGCCTATCGTGTCGGTGAGGTGATTCCGCCAACGACCGCGCTGGTGCGTTTGAGTGTCGCCGGTGAACTCAAGTTGCGCGTCTTTGTGCCGATGGCGCAACTCGAACGCATTCGCTTGGGCGATACTGTCACCGTCAGCATCACCGAGTTGGACAATCGGCTGGTGAAAGGAACAGTGACGCACATTGCCGAACGCGCGGAATTTGCGGGACGCCAAGCCCAAACCGATCAGGATCGCAACGCGCAACTCGTCGCTGTTGAAATCACGTTACACAGTACCGATGCGCAAATCAAGCCCGGAATGCCCGCAAGTTTGGTGACCGGCGATATACCCCCAGGGGGTATCCGATTGCCCACGCTATTCGGTGGCGGTTCGGCTCTCGTTGCATCGGGTACGCTGGAGACGCGTCAGACGCGTGTCGCGGCTGAAGTGAGCGCGCGCGTCGTGAATGTGCGCGCGCAACGCGGCAACGTCGTGAACGAAGGGGATGTGTTGCTGGAACTGGACGATGCCACCATCAAAAATTCGTTGAGCGAAGCGCAAGCCGCCGTGCGCGCGGCTCAAGCGCGTCTCGAGCAAGTGCTCGAACCGCCGCGCCCTGCGACGATTGCACTCTCCGAAGCCAAACTCGCGCAAGCCAACGCAGACTTGGACGCTGCGCGCGCGTCCCTTGCCGATGCTGAACGCGCGCTGGCAAATCCGCAAGAGTTGTTGATGCAGTTGCACGTGTGGGAAGGCAAGGTGCTTGCCGCGCAGGGTGAAGTCAGGCGCGCCCAAGCCACGCTCACTTTTATCAACAATCAACTGGAGAGCGCGCAAGCCGATCAATCGAACGTGGGCAAGACGCGCTATCAAATGCTCTTGCGACAAAAAGAAGCCGCCGAAGCCGCACTCGCAGCGGCGCAAGTCACCGCGCAAGGCAACGCGCGCGTGTTGGAACTTTATCGCGCGCTCGTTGCCAATCCGCTCGAACTCATCGCCACGAAAAACGCGGCGGCACATCAGGTCAAGATTGCCGAAGCCGGCAAAAAAATCGCGCAAGCGGAACTCGACATTGCCAAGCGCGCGCCGCAGAAAGAAGCCGTCGCGCTTGCCGAAGCGCACGTGCGCGTCGCCCAAGCGCAATTGAAGATGATCGAAGCGCAAGCGCGTCGCTATATCATCACCGCGCCGATGTCAGGCACGATCACCGGCAAAAGCGTCGAGCCCGGTGAGACGGTGCGCATCGGCGCGCCACTCTTTATCATCGCCGATCCAAGTGAACTCGAAATGACCGTGTACGTGCCGATTCGTCACATCGGTTCGGTCAAACTGGGGCAAAACGTCAAAATCACGCTACCGAGTTTGCCGGGCAAAACATTCGTCGGTCAAGTAACCTACATCGCACCCGAAGCCGAATTCAAACCGGCAAATCTCTACAACGTGCAAGAACGTTCCGAGATGGTGTTCGCCGTGCGCGTGACGATTCGCAATCCCAAAGGTGAGTTGAAAGCCGGCTTGCCCGCCGACGTAACATTCGAATAAGCAATACGCAATACGTGATACGCAATACGTAATACGTGATACGTGATACGCCATTATGGAGACAAACAATGACAACCAAAATTGATTACACACTGGACGAATGGTGGGCACTGCAAGAGGTGCCGTTGCTCGTTGGTGTAGCCGTGTTGTACGCCTCACCGAGTAGCACGGGCGGAGTGATGCGCGAGATTCTTGCTAGTGCAACCGCAGTTGCCAACGCCGGGCAAATGTTCCCCGACAATGAACTAATCCAAGCGTTGCTAACGCCCGACGAAGATTCCAAGATTCTCAAGCCACCACCACCGATCACCGCAGGCACATCGCGGCAAGAACGCGCCGAGCAGTTGCGCAAGGAAACGCTTGCCAAATGTCAACGCGTGGCAAACGTCCTCGATGCCAAAGCGACCGCGCGCGAAATTCGCGAATATAAAATGTGGGTGATGGCGATTGGGGGCGAAGTGGCAGCGGCATCGCGCGAGGGCGGAATGTTCGGCATTGGCGCCAAAACCATCACCGATGCGGAAATCGCGCTCTTGCAAGAAATTGCCAACGCGTTGCGTTATCATTCATACAAGCCACCCACGCGTGATTAGACGATGACTCAACCCTACACCACGCGTTTGCGCGTGCGGCACTATGAAATGAACGCGCGCAACGAACTGCCGATGAGCGCGCTATTTCGACTGTTTCAAGAAACCGCGATGCGCGTCACGCGCGCGGCTGGTTTTGGGGTCGAGTGGTTTGTGGAACGTCAGACAGTCTGGGTGCTGCGCGCGATGATCGTCGAACACCTGCGTCCGATTCACTACCCCGACGAACTCGATGTCGCGTCATGGCTTTCTGATGCCGGCAAAATACGCGTGCATCGTGAGTATCTAGCGCGCGATGCGGCGAGTGGTGAAATCGTTGCACGCGGACGCGGCGAATGGGTACACCTGAACGGCAAAACGATGATGCCCACGCGCATCCCAGCGGAAATTCTCGCGCGGATGCAACCGAACGGTGTCAGTGCGGTGCCGCGTCTTGAACCGCGCGCGTATCCTGTGCCGCGCGCGCCTGTCGAGTATCGAACCCAACGACGCGTGCAACGATACGAAACCGATGGTTTACAACACGTCAACAATGCGGTGTATGTGGATTGGTTGGAGGAAGCACTCGCTGATGCCGTCGCGCCGTTCGCGTCGGTCGGACGTTACTTGCGTGTGCGCCGACACGACATCGAGTACGCGCACGCGGCATTACCCGGCGATCACGTGGAAATCGTGGTGCGATTAGTCGGTGCAGGGCATTGCGCGAGCGCGTGGCAAGCGCAGATTTATCGCGGCGATGCATTGCTTGTGCGCGATCACATCACCGCGCTGTGGGTGACTAACGACGGAAAACCGATACGCGGACAATCGTAGAGACGAGTCGGTGACTCGTCTCTACCATTTTATTGCCCCACGTACACCACGCGATACACCCGCCCGCCTTTGTCGTCGGAGATGTACATCACACCGTCGGGACCAAAGATCACATCGGCGGGACGTCCCCAGGTGGCAGCATCGCCACATTTGGCGTTGGGCGCGCGCCAACCTGTGGCAAACGTTTCGCTTCGCGTGGGCAAACCGTTTTCGATGACGATGCGTTGCACTTTGCAATCGCGATAATTTTCTACCGCGTCCGTGTTCCACGAACCGTGATAGGCAACAAAGAGATCGTGTTGATACATCGCCGGAAAATTGACGATGCTTGCGAATGTCATTCCTAGTGGCGCGCTGTGTGCCAAATCGGTAAAGAGCGCGGGCACCACTTGCGCGCAATCAAAACCGGGCGGCAGCGCGACGCGCGTATCGCGCACTTCAGCCGTTTGGTTGGGTGGCAAGTTCGCGCCTAGCGTCGGTGTGTAGCAGTAGGGCCAGCCATAGTGGCGACCGCGTTCGACGCGAATGACGATCTCTTCGGGCGGTAGATGATCACCCAAACCATCGCTACCGTTGTGATTCGCCCACAGTTCACCACTGGAAGTGAAAACAAAATCTACGCTGTTGCGCAGCCCTTCTGCCCACACCGCGCGCTTGCGCGCGTCCGCATCGTTGGCAAAAGGATTGTCGGCAGGAATCGTGCCATCGGCGTTGAAGCGAAGAATCGCCGCGCGACGTGGATCGCTTTCGGGTGTGATGTTTGAGTACGAACCCGCACTGACGTACAACTTGCCATCGGGACCAAAGTGCAAGGTGCGCGAGATGTGTCCACCACAGCAAGGCAGATTCGTCGTCACTACTTCACGCGATTCAAACGTGCCGTTGTTATCCGCATCGCGAAAACGTTCCACACGATCTTGTTCGGCGACGTAGAGCCAACCGTTGTGCCATTCGATTCCGTGTGGCGCGTTCAAGCCCGATGCGATCACTTCGACACCATCGGCAAGTCCATCGGCATTGCGGTCGGGCAAACGCACGACCTGCCCCGCTCGCATCAGCGACACGTACAACATTCCATCAGGACCGAACGCCATAAAACGCGGTTGAGTCAAACCTTGTGCAAAGATGCGAATCGCGAATCCGTTCGGCACCGTGATTCGACGCGCGGCTTCGTCGGGCGGAGGAACTGGAGGCGGAGGAGGGGTTTGCTTGGCGATGAATGGAAAATAGATGATGAATGTATCGCGTGGCGCGGCTTGTGAGGCGTGTGGAATCAGGTCAAGTAGCGCGAACAAAAGAACAAGCGCCAGCATCATCGCGACGACACTGGCGCGCGTAATCGTCTGAAGCATTTTTTCTCTCCCAACCAAAATCGTTGGGCAAATTGTATCACAGAAGGATGTGCGATGCGTTAAAAACGCGCTAAAAATTTTGGGGCGAGCCGTCGGCTCGTCCCTAGGGTTGGCGTAGTCTGTTGACAGGCGAATAAATTCACGGCAACAACTACCCGAAGCCCGCCTACGCGGGCTAAACGAGCCGCCGAAGGGCGGCTTCGGGTGGTCGTTGCGGCGACTTGCAGTCGCCAACAACCTACTTTGCACCAGCCCTGCGACTCGCCCCTACGTGTTCGCGGTAGCATCGAACTCGCCATCGCGAACGCGCACGCGAATTTCTGTGCGCGGTTGCACTTGGGACACGCTCTTGATGACGTGTCCCGTGTGTTTATCGCGTACGATGGCGTACCCGCGCGCAAGTGTCGCTTCGGGATTGAGCGCGGCAAGGTGACGCCGCGCGCCGTTCAACTTTTCGCGACGCAACGCGATGAGTTGATGGATGCGCGCATCGAGGCGTCGTGTCAAATCGTCCACGCGTTGCCGATTGTTGGCGAGGCGCGCCTGCGGCGAATTACGTTCGAGCGCGTGGGTGGTTTGCGCAAGT
>JAOACU010000761.1 GCA_026417715.1 Anaerolineae bacterium
GAACATGAAGGTCACGAAAAAGTACAGAAACTTGGTGGTGCTTCGTGTCCTTCGTGGATGATTACAAGCGTAAGAACTGTCTTTCTGTGTCTGCGACCGCACTCTCAAAAATCTGCAACCCTTCGTCCACCAGTTCGCGCGGAATCATTAGCGGTGGCATAAACCGAATCACACTCTTGCCGCAACCGAGTGTGAGCAGTCCACGTTCAAAGCAACGATGCACGATTTGATCGCGCATCTCTTTGGCAGGGGCTTTGGTCGCGCGATCCATTACAAATTCCACACCGATCATCAATCCCTTGCCGCGCACATGCCCGATACTCGGATGACGCGCTTGCATTTCCAAGAGCGCATCGAGAATGTACGCGCCTTGTGCCGCCGCGTTTTGCATCATTCCACTTTCGACGAGTTCGAGTGTCTTGAGCGCGGACGCGGCGGCGAGGGGATTGCCACCGTACGTATTGCCGTGCGCGCCGGGCTTCCATTGCGCGCCAATCGAACGACGCGCCGCCATCGCGCCCATCGGCACGCCGCTGGCGATACCTTTGGCAATGCAAATGATATCGGGTTCGACGTTCCAGTGTTGAATCGCCCACCATTTGCCAGTACGCCCTACACCCGATTGCACTTCGTCCACAATCAACAAAATGCCGTACTTGTCGCACAGTTTGCGCAAGCGTGGGAAAAAGTTCGGTGGTGGCACAATGTAACCGCCCTCACCTTGAACTGTCTCTTATACACATCTGACGCTGCCGACGAG
>JAOACU010000762.1 GCA_026417715.1 Anaerolineae bacterium
CATACAAGCCCTGCTCATAAAGCTGAGAGGCGCGGCGAATATATTCTAAACCGGTACGAAAATCGCGGAACACCAAAAATACATTCGGATCGCGGCTAAAGCCTAGCCCCTCACCCAGGCTCTTTTGCTTAAGCTGACCGTCGGCCTTGTCCTTGTAAGCGACCGAGGTGCGAATCCAGCCACGCGCCGTGGCAAATTTGTTGTGATACACCACCAGAGCGCGCTCATTCCCCACACGATTGGAATAGGCGAACACGTCCTCGTTGACGTAGCCCTCCGGTGCATAGAAGTCGTACAGGTAAAAATGATCCACATCCGCAAACAGATAACGCCGATGCAAAAGCGGTGAAATCTCACGTTCGTGGCGCTCCACCAACCACGGATCGGGTTTCTCATCCCAGTAAGCGCGGCGGAACTCCATCCCGTACTTTTCCGCATACCCTTCGACCTGACCGTGGCCGAACATAGGCAAGCCGGGCATCGTGGACATGAGGGTACAAATGCCGAAATACTTATCCCCCTTGCCAAACTGATCCACCGCCGTGCGTTCATCGGGATTATTCATGAAGTTCACGTAACGCTTAAGAATTTGCGGATCGAACTCCAAGGTATTTTTGATGAGCAGGCGATACTCGGCGTTCTTTTCATCGCGCAACATATTCATAAACGCGCTGTTATACACCCGATGCATCCCCAAGGTACGGACAAAGTAGCCTTCCATTAACCAGAACGCCTCGGCCAAGAGCAGAGTATCCGGC
>JAOACU010000763.1 GCA_026417715.1 Anaerolineae bacterium
CCCAAGAACATCATCGCGACAAGTTCTTCGCGCCAAGGCACAACGAGTGATGGCGTTGGCGCGAACACGCTCGTGATTTTCAAAAGGTAGATTGGAAAAGAACCGTAGGCAAAAAACTTGGGATTGAGCGGACTATCACTGGAGAAAAATTCTAGCACATTTGCAGGCAAGCGCAATTCCGACGCCACCAGCAAAATTTTGCGTTCGTCGGGATGAAAGAGGTAACCGCTGTCCCACGCGAGTCCATAAAAACGAAACGCGGCAGCAACGATGAGAATCACCAACAGGACAACGTACTCGATTTTCGATTGCCGATTGCCGATTTTCGATGGTTGGTCTTGAAAATCCACACTTCCTCTCAGCAAAAATCGCAAATCGAAAATCGAAAATTAGATTTCGCCGTTTTCTCTCACGGCGTTGAGCCGCGCGAGAAAATCGGGCGCGTGGAGCAACTCGACTTGCGCGTCCGTCTCGGCGTCTGCCGATGCGTCAGGATCGCGATCGAACGAACGATTGATGAGGTCTTTGGCAAGTGCAAGGGCGCGCGGCGAATAGTTCAGCGCGCGCTCTGCCCACCCGCGCGCCAACTCCATTAACTCGTGCGGTTCCGCCAGGCGATGCACCAAACCCATTCGTTGCGCGTCGTATGCAGTGACGTTGCGCCCGCGCAAGATCAACTCCTTTGCCGCGCTGATGCCGATGAGACGCGTGAGGCGTTGTGTGCCGCCAAGCGCAAGCACCATCCCCAATTTGATTT
>JAOACU010000764.1 GCA_026417715.1 Anaerolineae bacterium
GTGTATCGCTTCTGGCCCCGTGAAGCGACTGCCGCGCCGACCGCACTTTTGCTCACGCCAGCGGATCGCGAAGCGCAAACGCGCGGTGGCACGTGGTCACAGATTTTCAACCCCAACGATTTTGCGAATCGCGCGCCGGTGCTTGTGTGGCTCGCGCTCATCGAATTTCTGGGATGGCTCGCGTTTCCGATTGCGTTCGTCGCGTTGCGCGCGCTTGCGGATCGCGGCTACATTTTTGCCAAAGCGATTGGCATTCTGCTTCCCGCGTGGGGTGCGTGGACACTCGCCAGTTACCACATCTTGCCGTTCAGTCGTACAAGTATCGCGGTGGTGATTGCGTTTATCGCGATTGTGAGCGTGCTGGCAACGTGGTGGCGCGGACGCGAACTCGTCGCGGTCTTGCGTGCGCGATGGAAAATTGTGCTCGTCGAAGAAATCGCGTTCTTGGTTTTCTTTGGCGCGTTTTTGCTGATTCGCTATGGCAATCCCGATTTGTGGCATCAGTGGTTCGGCGGCGAAAAGCCAATGGATTTCGCGCATCTCAATGCGGTCATCAAATCTACGTGGTTTCCGCCGTACGACCCTTGGTTCGCAGGCGGTTATCTCAACTACTATTACTTTGGCCAAGTCATCAACGCAACGCTGATTAAATTTTCTGGCATCGTCCCCGAAGTCGCATACAACCTCGCGCTCCCGATGTATTTTGGATTGACGGCGATGGGCGCGTTTAGTATAGTGTGGAACCTGTG
>JAOACU010000765.1 GCA_026417715.1 Anaerolineae bacterium
ACCATTGCATCCAGAAGGGTTTTACGTTTTGCGTGAAAGTCCTGTCAAGGATGTCATCGTTGAGAAAGAGCCCGTCTTTGAAGAACATGCTACGGAGAACAGACGTTTTGACAAGTTGCGCGATTTGCTTGCGTTTGAATCTTGCATCGGCGCGCCCATCGAAGTGTTGGGTGAAGTGCGGCATGCGCTCTTTCTGTTCCATCGCCAGCCCAGCGCGTTTGCGCGTGTCCGTCCGCAGCATGTTGACCTGGATATGATTTGGCTGGGTGTCTTGTTAGAAGAACAAGCGATTGCTGCGCGCTTGCGCGCACTAAATCCACTTCTCTTGAGTGGCGAATTAGCAATGGCATTAGCACACGAGGTGTACAACAAGGTAGGTGCCCTAGAACTCGAACTCGCGAATCTCGTCGCCTTTAAAAATCCGCCTGCCGATTTATCTGAGCGATTGGCTACTCTGTATAACTCGGCACGCGATCTCAAAACGCTCGCAGGTTCATTTCAAGAAATGATGCGCGCGAAAGAATCATCCACAGCGTTCAACGTCAACGATGTGATACGTCAAGCCGAAGCGCTTGTGCGTCCACTGGCACGCAAAGAGGGTGTGAAAATTGATTTGCGTCTGGCGGATAACTTGCCTCGAGTCACAGGCAATAGGATTGCACTCCAACAGGTGTTCTTCAACCTGATGTTGAATGCAATACAATGGATGGTGAACAAACCAGATAAACATCGCCTTTTAGAAATC
>JAOACU010000766.1 GCA_026417715.1 Anaerolineae bacterium
CCGATGCAATCACGCGCACACCTGCCGCGCGTGCGAATTGCGCGATTGCCTCCGCATCAATCCCACGCAACATTCCATCGCGCGCGATGTCGGTGTACACAATACGTTCGATGCCGCGCGCGCGCATCTGCTTGGCTAGATCGAGACTAGAGATTGGAGATTGGGTGCGCCAACCGTGTGTGGCAACTTGTCCCCCGCGCGCGTCAATGCCGACGACAATGCGCGCCGCACCGAAACGCGCCAACGCATCGGACACGAGTTGCGGATTTTCGACGGCGGCGGTACCGATGACGACGCGCGCGACGCCGCGCGCGAACGCTGTTTCGATACTCGTTAAATCGCGCAAGCCACCGCCGAATTGCACAGGAATCGAAACGGTTTTTAGAATCGCATCCAGCGCACGCAGATTGGCGGACGTATCATCACCGAACGCGCCATCGAGATTGACGACGTGTAACCACTGCGCGCCTTCGCTTTGCCAACGCGCGGCAACTTGTGCAGGATCGTCGCTATATTCGATGAGTGCGTCTGCACGTCCTTGTTGCAAACGCACGACGCGACCGTGACGCAGGTCAATCGCGGGAAAAATGATCATAGAGATTGGAGATTGGAGATTGGAGATTGTGTTACGCAATACGCACTATGTAGTATTTCGTATTGCGTACTCCGTTTCGACTATCGCGGCAAAATTTTCCAGTATCCTCAATCCAACATATTGACTTTTTTCGGGATGGAA
>JAOACU010000767.1 GCA_026417715.1 Anaerolineae bacterium
AGTCAACGCGGCGGTGGAAGGCGCGTTCGCGGGTGGTGCAACGCAGGTGCTCGTCAACGATGGGCACGCGGGAATGCGTAACATCCTGATTGAAGAGTTACATCCCGAAGCAACGCTATTGAGCGGCGCGACCAAATCATTTTCGATGATGGCGGGCATTGATCGCTCGTTCGATGCGGTGATCTTTTTGGGCTATCACGCGCGCGCAGGCACATCGTTTGCCACACTCGATCATACGTGGAGCGGTCCGACCGTCGTGCAAAATGTGTGGATCAACGGTGTGGAAGTTGGCGAAACGGGACTGAACGCCGCGCTCGCTGGTTACTATGGCGTACCCGTTGTCTTGGTCACTGGCGATCAGAGCGCGTGCGCACAAGCACGTGAACTCTTGGGCAATGCAGTTGAGACTGTCGTGGTCAAAGAAGCCGTTGGACGCGCAGCAGCAAAAAACCTTCATCCGACCAAAGCGCAAGAGTTGATTCGCGCGGCGGCGGAGCGCGCGGTCAAGAATTGTCGCACGCGCGCGCCGTTCACGTTTCAATCGCCCATCACGTTGCGTCTCGCGCTCGCGCGTTCGTCGCAAGCCGATCGTTGTATGTGGATGCCAGACGTCAAACGCATCGCGCCGCGCATCGTTGAGTTTACGCACGAAGACTATGCCGTACTCTACAACGCATTTCGCGCGTTGATGGTATTGGCGGACGTGCAGGTG
>JAOACU010000768.1 GCA_026417715.1 Anaerolineae bacterium
GCGGAAAAAATCCGCCAGCAGATTGCACAGGAAGTTGCTCAACGCCTTGCCGAGGGCAAACCCGCCCCGGGACTTGCCACCGTGCTGGTGGGCGATAACCCCGCCTCGCAGGTGTACGTTAAATCCAAGCACAAAGCCTGCCAGCAGGTGGGCATCCGCTCCATGGGCTATGAACTGCCCGCTACCGCCTCCCAGCAGGAAGTGATGGACCTGGTCAAGCGCCTGAACGACGATCCTGCCGTCAACGGCATTCTGGTGCAGTTGCCCCTGCCTTCCGGACTGGACGAAGAGAAGGTACTGGGAGCCATCAGCATCGAGAAGGATGTGGATGGTTTTCACCCCATCAACATCGGACGGCTGGCGCAGAAGGGGCGCGAACCGCTCTTCGTCCCCTGTACCCCCGCCGGCTGCATGGTGCTGATTGAGTCCGTCCTGCCCGACCTTAACGGCGCCAACGCCGTGGTGCTGGGGCGCTCCAACATTGTGGGGATGCCGGTGGCGCTTTTGCTGGTGCGCGCCAATGCTACCGTGACCATCTGTCACTCGCGCACCCGCAACCTCAAAGAAGTCTGTCGCAGTGCCGACGTGCTGGTTGCTGCGGTGGGACGCGCTGAGATGGTGCGCGGCGACTGGGTCAAGCCCGGCGCGGTAGTGATTGATGTGGGCATCAACCGCGTGGAAGATGACACTCAGCCGCGCGGCTACCGTC
>JAOACU010000769.1 GCA_026417715.1 Anaerolineae bacterium
CGCGTTGCAATTCGAGTGGAAGGATGTCGCGCGCGTGCAACAGTTGCTCGAGGATGCGCGCGTCGAGCACGCGCGTGTCGCGCGAATGTAAGATTTTGCCGATTCTTCGTACTGTGTTATACTTGAAATACAGGGTGTGTGGACGATGCTATGGGCAAAGTTGCCCGTCAACGAAAGGGGGTGATGGAAAGTCACCAAGAAGAAAAACCACTATGTCAATTCAATCCCTATTCCAAATTTTCAGGAGGAGCGGATGAACAAGATCATTGGATTACTCGTGGTGCTTGGTGTTTTGTTGGCGGCGTGTGCTGCTCCAACTCCCCAAGTGGTGAAGGAAACCGTTGTCGTTCCACAGACCAAAGTGGTGGAAAAAGTCGTCGAGCAAACCAAAGTCGTCGAAAAAGTGGTGACCGTAGCCGCGCCTACGCCTGCCCCCGTCAAACCCACCCACATTCGCTTTACGCTCGACTTTGCGATTCAAGGACCACAAGCGCCATTCCTAGTTGCGCTCGACAAAGGTTATTTTGCCGAAGAAGGTCTCTCGGTCGTGATGGATCGCGGACTCGGTTCAGCCGATGCGGTCACCAAGATTGCCGGCGGTGCGTACCAGATGGGTTATGCCGACATCAACACGCTGATGGAATTCAATGTCAAGAATCCCGACAAGGCGTTGCAAGTCGTGGCTATCGTTCTGGAT
>JAOACU010000770.1:0-440 GCA_026417715.1 Anaerolineae bacterium
TCAGCGCGTTGGGCGCGCCGGGCAGCCCGGTGCAAGCGTACCAATCCACCGCGCTCATCGTGGTCGGCAGTTTGCTGCTCGTGTTCGCCGTCGGGCAGGGGCTTTCCTTCCAGGCCATTCGCTGGAGTCACGTCCTGTTCCTGCTGGGAATCGTCTCCTTCGGAGCCGGTTCCATTCTGGCGGGCATTTTCCCCGCAGACCCGGCCGGGGCGGCGGAAACCGCCTCCGGCAAGATTCACGGAATTGCTTCCGGGCTGGGTTTGCTGCTCCTGATTTTGAATCCGCTGTGGGCCTTGTGGATAGGGGAATTTGCCCGGCTCAAGGTCGTCAACGCCGTCCTGTTCGCCGCGGCAATTCTCTCTTTTGCCGCTTTCCTGGCATGGGGAAAAAGCGCCGATGGGTCATTCCCCTGCACGGGGTTGTTCCAGCGGCTGAACCTG
>JAOACU010000770.1:450-696 GCA_026417715.1 Anaerolineae bacterium
GTATGGGCATCTGCTCGTGAATTTTGTTTGGCAGCAAAAATAGATGGTCTCCCCATCAAGTGTTGGCCGGGCGCCGTTTCACTTTTTCAACGAATATCGAACGAATAAACGAATCCAGCCGGCGCCATTCGTTTATTCGTTTCTCATTCGTTGACAAAAAATTGACTATCAACACTCCAGAGGGAGACTGGCAATTCGTGGTCATTCGTGAAATTCGCGGCTAAAAACCGGACGGCTGAATAGTAC
>JAOACU010000077.1 GCA_026417715.1 Anaerolineae bacterium
GCTTGTTGCCGCGCTATGGGCACTCGTTGCGCGTGACCACGCGCCCGCGTGGCTGACAAACGCGCGATTCGCGATGGCAAGCATCGGTCTATTTTTTGCGGCATACCTGACGGGCATCGAAGCGTTCATCTTGCACGAGTACTGAATTTGGTGTGTGCTGCAGGCGGCAGCAATGCTGGGAATTTTTCTGGGGCTGTGGTTGGAACGGCAGTTCGATTGACGAAAGACGGAAGACGAAGGACGAAGGTTATCTTTCGTTGCTCGTCATTCGTCACCAAAAAACGCAGGGGTATTTTCCCCTGCGTTTTTTTATCTAAAGTCCAAAATAATCGAGTGCATCACATCCACGCCGTTGGGAAAACTCTCCATAATGCGAAACGGTTGCGCGCGCACCTGAGTTTTGCCCAGCGCATCGGTCGCGCGCGCGTACAAGGTGTGTTGTCCGCGCGAAAGTGCGTTGCCACTCCAACGCCACACCGACCATGCCAGCGGGGATGGCGCGCGTACAAGTTCGGCGGGAAACCACTGCTTGGTATCGTCCCAACTAATTTCGACTTTGGCAAGTCCCGCTGCGCCAGAAAAGGCAACGCCCCAGAGTGTAAAAGTGGTTTCGACGATGGTGCTACCATTCTTGGGCGCGTCAATACGCGAGAAAGGTAGAACGTAGGCATCGTTTGACCAACCTTGCGCTTCCCAAAAGCCGATGTGTTCTTGCGCGGTGACTGTAATCGTCCCAAGCCACTTGGGTTGTTTCATTCCATAGCGACCTGGAAATAAGCAACGCAACGGCGCGCCATGATCGCGTGGTAGCGGTTCGCCATTCATTTCGTAAACGAGAAGCGAATCCGCATCCATTGCTAAATCGAGCGGAATGCCGGTGTGAAAGCCATCGAACGATTCGAGTTTGAGATAGCGCGCGTTCGATGCGATGCCAGCGCGCGCGAGTAGATCGCGCAAACGCACACCGCGCCACACCGCGTTGCCGATCAAATCGCCGCCGGGTGGATTGGAGATGCATGCCAGTGTACGCATCGCGGTCACCGCAGGCAATGCCTTGATTTCGTCGAGCGTGAATGACATAGTACGCTCGACCAAACCGGTGATGGTCAATTCCCAAGCGGTGGGGATGGGCGGTGTGCCACGAATCGAGAGGGTGAAGAAATCTTGATTCGCGGTGATTGGAATCGTTGACCAGTCGCGTGTCGGTGCAGGTATGTGTGGCGTGGGGGTGAGAGGTTCGATAGCGCGAGCACACGCCGCGAGAATCGTGCTACCCGCGCCCAGCGCCACGAGGCGTAACCACTCGCGGCGAGTGAGTGGTTTATACAAGTCGCTCATCGCGTTCATCTCCTTTCGGGTATGTTTTGATTATACTCGCGAATCGGTGTGAGCAAAAGAGGATAAAAAAAAGACCTGCGAGGTTTGTTTCCACCTCACAGGTCTTTTCGGTGTCTAGTATCGTCCGCGTGGTCTGCCGCGCCCGCCACGATGCGTGCCGTAACCACCGCCGCGCGGGCGGTTGCCACCTCCGCCGCGTTCTTCGCGTGGACGCGCAATATTGACGACCAACTTGCGACCATCGAGTTCGTAATCATTGAACATTTCGATCGCTTTTTGCGCTTCGGCATTGCTACCCATTTCGACAAAGCCAAAGCCCTTGGATTGACGCGTAGCGCGATCCATAATTAGGGTGGCTTCTTTTACCTCACCGGCTTGAGCGAAGAGTCTATGCAAATCTCCCTCGCTGATGTTGTACGACAGATTGCCGACGTACAATTTAGAATCCATTTTTACTTTCTCCTTCTGAAAATTTGTGGAAGAAATGCACGGCTCTTCGCATCGGCACTTGCTTCCTAACAACAAGCCGCCTCGAGTCGTTGACTCGGGCGGCTTGTCCGAATCTAATTGACTTCGCTGAGCACTATACCATAGATATATGCTGGTGTCAAATGCTAGGGCTTAGTCGCGTTACCCTGTCATTCTGAGCGACCGAAGGAAACGAAGAATCTCTCAAACCACTTTGCAAGACGCTTCCCTCTGGTAACATTATCATTTGACTTGACACGCACGGAGGCATGATGCGCTTTTGACGCGACGCGTCAACGCGTTTATAATCGGCACTAGGTGATTTTCAAATGAATGCTCTACCTATCCTCGCGGTACGAGTTTGTCTAGTCCTCGCGTTCTTGTTCATCAGCATTGCATGCTCCGTTGCCTTTCCGAGTCACACGCCCACACCTGCCTTCACTCCGACTCCTGCAATCTTTGCCGAAGACACCGCGCGCGCGTTCCTCAAGGCGTGGAGCGAAGCGGATTACAATGCGATGTACACGATGCTGGCGCCCAGTCGCCAAGAGACGACGACGGTCGAGCAATTCGTTGCGCGCTACAAAGGCATCGCAACAGAAATGACACTCAAGTCAGTGCGCGCCACACTGCAATCCGCGCGTGAAGAGGGAAACGAAGCCGAAGCCAAATACACAGCGACTTTGGAGACACATCTGTTTGGTACGTTGCAGTACGAGTACACGATGCAATTGCGTCGCGAGCAAGGTCGCTGGGGTGTGTTGTGGAATCCAGGGTTGGTGATTCCACATCTGGCTAGTGGTGGCAGTGTGCGCTTTCAACGGACGGTACCTGCGCGCGCCGATATTTTCGATCGCAAGGGCAGACCGCTCACCCAACCGCAAACGCTGGTCGTGGTCGAAGTGGTGCCTGCGCAGATGAAGAACGAAAGCGCCATTCTGAATACGCTCGCGCGCCTGTTCAACAAATCGGCAAGCGCAATCAAAGCGATGTACAGTAATTCACCCGGCGATTGGCGCACCACCATCGGCACGTTGACGCAAGACCAAGTGCGCGCGAATCTCGATGCGTTGAATCAGCCGGGCATTTACATTGATCGCACGCAAGATGTTCGCACGTACCCGCGCGGCACACTCGCCGCACACACCATCGGATACGTTGAGCAGATTGATGCGGAGGAACTCGCGCGCTTGCAGGTGCGGGGTTATCGCGAAGGGGACCTCATCGGCAAGTCGGGCTTGGAACTGTGGGGTGAACAATATCTCGCGGGACAGCGCGGTGGCAAACTCGTCGTGCTGACGCCGAGTGGTGCAATCACGGCGACGCTTGCCACCGCGCCGGTCAAACCGAGTCAGAATCTTTACACGACCATTGACATTGACTTGCAAGCGATCGTCGAAAAAGCGTTGAGTGCGCGAACGCGAATGGGCGCCGCAGTAGTGCTGGATGTATCGAATGGCAACGTCCTCGCAATCGCAAGTGTGCCAACGTGGGACCCGAATCGTCTTTCGCAACGGATGACGCCCGCCGAATTTCGCGCGCTCATCAACGATCCGACCGCGCCGCTGGTCAATCGGGTCACACAAGGTGCGTTTCCGCCCGGCTCGGTGTTCAAAATTGTGGCGTTTTCGGCGGCAATCGAAAAAGGTGTGTACACACCGAACTCGACTTTTAACTGTCCGGGCTATTGGGATGGCTTGGGGCAGAATTATCGCAAGGTGTGTTGGATTTATACCTCTACTGGCAAAGGGCACGGTACGCTATCACTTTCCAACGCGCTCGTGCAATCGTGCAACGTGACGTTCTACCAAGTGGGTTACAAACTCTATCAAACCGATCCAAACTTGTTGCCGAGTTTTGCGCGCGCGTTTGGTTTGGGCCAAGTGACCGGCATCGAACTTGCAGAATCACCCGGCATTGTGCCCGATCCGAGCAAGGGCACTTTTCGCGCGGGCGATGCGGTGAATATGGTGATCGGTCAAGGTGATTTGTTGACGACGCCACTGCAAATCGCGAACATTATGGCGGCGATTGCCAACGGCGGCACGTTGTATCGTCCACGCTTGGTCACGCGCGTCGCGTCGTTGGCGGATGGCACGGAAAAAGTTTTTCCCGTCGAAGCGCGCGGCAAACTGCCGCTCTCCGCGACGACACTTGCCGCGTTGCGCCAAGCGTTGGCACGCGTGACAACCGATAGAGACGGCACGGCATACAACGCGTTTCGTGGCGCCAAAGTGTCGGTCGCCGGCAAAACCGGCACGGCGGAGGTGTTCAAAGCCGGCGAGCCGCACTCGTGGTTTGCCGCGTACGCGCCGGCGGACAATCCCAAAATCGCGGTCGTCGTGATTGCGGAACACGGAAGCGAAGGGTCAACCACCGCCGCACCGATTGTGCGCGAAATCGTCGAAGGATATTTTGCGTTGCCCAACAAATGAAAAACCCTCACAGGTCGCATAGACTTGTGAGGGTTTTGTATCATTCCACGCGTAACACCGCACCTTGACTGCCCGACGTGACCACGCGCGCGTAACGCGCCAGCCAACCACTCAACGGACGTTGCACCGGTTTCCATTCGGCGCGACGCCGTTGCAATTCCTCGTCGGATAGTTCCACCTCCAATCGTCGCGCAGGAATGTCAATCGAAATGATGTCGCCATCGCGAATCAACGCGATGGGACCACCGGCGGCGGCTTCGGGTGAGACGTGCCCGATGCACGCGCCGCGCGTTGCGCCACTGAATCGTCCATCGATGACAAGCGCGACCGAACTCCCCAAGCCCATCCCCATAATGTTCGACGTGGGCGCGAGCATCTCTTGCATCCCTGGTCCGCCTTTGGGGCCTTCGTATCGAATCACCACCACATCGCCGGGCTTGACCGCGTAACGTTCTACACTTTCGCCGATTTGCAACAGTCCGTTGCCTTCGAGGATGTAAAAGATTTGTTCAGTGTCGTGATGCACGTGCAACGGTGGGGCTTCGCCCGGCTCCAAAACGACGATGAACACTTCCGATGTTTCCGCGTCCGCGCGATCCAGCACGAGTTCGTTGACGTGTGTTGGGAAACGATAGCGCGTAGTGTGATTGGTGTTAAAAACGTATTTCATTGTCTTCTCTCACTTGACGACGGACAAAAGACGAAAGCCTTCGTCCTTCGTCATTCGTCATCCGTCTTCCGTCATCCGTCTTCCGTCGCCCTCACCACTGCCTCAATCGTCTCTGCGGGTGTGCCCGGACTCATTCCACCGCCTGCTGAGAGAATCAAGCCGCGTCCGTTGGTCTTGCGAATGCACTCGCGCGCCCACGCTTCGGCTTGGGCGGGTGTGCCGCGCACCATCACGTCGAGCGGTGGGATGTTTCCCATCAGCGCGACGCGCGGCATCTTGGCTTGCACGTCGGCAATATCCATCTCGTGGCTAAAGTTGAACACCTCAAAGTCCAGCGTCGCCAATCGTTCGAGCAAGTGCGGACACGGCGTATCGTTGTGATACACGCGAATCAGACCGCGAAATTCATCAAAGATGCGCGAAAAGTACGGTCGCGCAAATTGCTCGAACAGTTTGGGTGAGAGCATTCCCACAATGTCATCGAGCACAAGAATCGCTTCGGGCGCGCGCAGGACAGACAGTTGCGCGCGTAACCATGCGATAATCGTCGTGGTGAGTGTGTCGAGCAAACGCGCGTGCGCTTCGGGTTCCGTTTTCAAGCCGATGAGCAAGTCGGTGATGCCCAGCAACCAGCCCGCCACTGCCAACGGTCCGCGCGCCGCGACCATTTTGATATTCAATCCTTCTGGCAACAAGCGTTGTTCCGCGTCTGCATAGCGTTGCAACACGAGTGGCATCAAGCCGTGCTGATACGGGTCGGCGGGATCGAACTTGAGGAGTGTCGTGATGCCGCCTGCCACTGGTTCGATGGAAGGTGGACGATCGTGATGCCATACAATCCGTGCACCGAACGCTGATGGTTCTGCCGCCATTCCATACTCGATCCAAAAACCGGGAATCCACGCGATTTCTGGAAACCGTTCGCGCAACGCGAGATTGACGCGTAGCCATTCATCGGGGCGCAAGAAATAATCGAGTGTGTCAATCCCGAAAAAGCCGGGAATCCAAGGACTGTCCACACCAAAGGCGACAGGAATTTTGTCGGCAGTGCCGCCACGCGCGACGGTGACAAAGCGTTCCCAAGGGGTCATTGTTGCTCCGTTGTTTTTTGCCGCAGGGGACACAGAGATTCTATGTTCTCTACGTCCCCTGTGGCTATTCTCATATTGCAGAGTTGTTCACAGGCGCAGTAGATTCGCGTACAATCAACGCGGTTTCGAGTAGCGTGTATCCTTCTTGCGGAGGCGGGCGTCCTTGAATCATTCGTTGCAACATTTGCACCGCCATTCGTCCCATTCGATACTTGGGTTGCGAAATCGTTGTCAGTGGTGGATTGCTATGCGCGGCAATCGCAATGTCATCCGTGCCAACGACGGAAATATCTTCGGGCACGCGCAAGTGATGAGCGCGAATCGCATGCAACGCGCCAAGTGCCATCATATCGTTGTACGCGATCACAGCGGTTGGACGTTCGTTCGGTGGGAGCGCGAGGAGCGCGCTCATCGTTTGGAAACCGCCATCCACATTCGGACTGCTCGCGGGGCACCATTCGGCGCGCAAGGTCAAGCCGGCTTCGGAGAGGGCGCGCTCGACGCCGCGCCGACGCGCTTGGGATTGCTCGGACTTGTATGGACCAGAAAGAAATGCAATGCGCGTGTGATGCAAATCGAGCAGATGCCGCGCTGCGCGCCACGCGCCACCTTCCATATCCGTCAAGATGCATGCCGCGTTCGGCAAGCGCACGGCGCGATTGATCAGTACGATCGGCACGGCAAGTTGTTGGCAGAGTGACGACAAATCGGCTGTGGGCAGACGTGAGCCACTGAGGATGATGCCGCGCAAGGGCTGGGCGGCAAACATTCGCAACAATTGTTGTTCGCGTTGCGGATCTTCGTTCGAGTCGTACAGAATCGGCATATAGCCAAAGAGCGTGGCTTCGTCTTGGATGCCGCGCATCATCTCGGCAAAAAAGGGATTGAGGATGTCGGGAATCAACAGTGCGATGGCATTCTCGACAACGCGACGCGCGCTGCGTCCCGCGGACGGTGTGTAACCGAGTTCATTGATTGCGGCGAGGACGCGCGAGCGCACACCGTCGCGGACAGGGGCGGTGTTGTTCAAAACACGCGAGACGGTCGCGGGGGAAACTCCAGCGCGTTGCGCAACGCTGTGCAAACTGGGACGGGGCTTACGGGCATCCACTTTGACGCTCTTTCTGAAAGAAACTCAAATCTTGCGCTTTCTTTCGGAAAAGAGTATACTCTGTTTCGGAAAACTGTCAAAATCAAGACTAAAGACCAATGACCGATGAACGGTCTTCGGTCAACCGTCAACCATCAGGAGTGAATATGCCACTAGGTTTTGCGATTATCGGCATCGGCAACATTGCACCGATTCACGCCACCGCGATTCAAAACACACCTGACGCGCAACTCGTGGCAGTGTGTACACGCAACGAAGCGCGCGGACGCGCGTTCGTCGAAAAATTTGGTGGCACCTACATCGCCGATTATCACGCGGTCTTGGCGCGCGACGATGTGGATGTGGTCGCGATTTGCACGCCTCACGATTTGCACGCGCCAATGACGATTGACGCCGCGCGCGCAGGCAAACACATCCTCATTGAAAAGCCGATGGCGCGCAACGTCGCTGAATGCGATGCGATGATCCAAGCCGCCGAGCGTGCAGGCGTCACACTCGGCGTGATTGCCCAAATGCGTTTTGATCCCCTCATTCCCAATCTCCAATCTCTCATCTCCAATTCTCTCGGCAAAATTATTTGGGTTAGTGCCAACGTCCTCTGGTATCGCACCGACGAGTACTATCGCAGTGGCGCGTGGCGCGGCACGCGCGAACACGAAGGCGGCGGTGTGCTCATCAACCAAGCGATTCATCTGGTTGATTTGATGCTGTACCTCACGGGGATGCCCACGCATGTCACGGCGCAAACACGCACGCTCAATCATCAAATCGAAGTGGAAGATGCTGTGCTTGCGATTCTGGAGTACGCCGACAATCGTTTGGGCTTGATTCAGGCGACCGTTTCGGCCTACCCCGATTCTCCTGAACGACTCGACGTCATTGGCACGCGTGGCAGTGCGATTTATCATCGCGGCGAAGCGCGTCTCGAGTGGCACATTGCTGAACCGCGCGACGATGGTGAACTACGCGGTGCGGCAAGTAGTGGTGCTGCTGCACCGATGGCTATCAGCGCGGCAGGGCACATCGCGCAGTTCCACGATTTTGTCGCGGCGATTCGTGAACATCGCGCGCCGTTGGTGGATGGACACGAGGGGCGCAAAAGTGTTGCGGTGGTGGAGGCGGTTTATCGGTCAGCGGCGTGTCATCAGAGAGTAGAGATTGGAGATTAGAGATTGGAGATTGGGGGTTAGAGGTTGGTAAACCTCGAACCTCGAACTTCACATATTGCGTGATGCGTATTGCGTAGTGAGCATTTGGCTCATTGGTTCATTGGCTCATTGGCTCATTGATTTCAAGGAGTTGCAATGTCTACTTTCCCGTTTACTCTCACCGATCTACAGAATCATTTCACTGAACTCGTACCTGATTCGTTTGTGATTCATCACGACGCCGCGTTTTGGATGCAAGGCAAGGGCACTGCCAAACGCTTGGCAATTCTTGCGCGCGCCGACAATCTGGTGTTGGGAAAGTTTCAGGGTGAAGCGTCGGTCTTCAAGGATTTAACCCTGAAACTTTGTCCTCTCAATCATGCTAACGCGCGCGCGCTGCGCGCACACCTGATGTGGCTCACGCCGCGCCCCATCGGTTTGGCTACGACGGCTGGCTTGGGTGACCGCATCGGCTTGGCAACGCCAGGGCATGTGCGCGCGATGCAAGCCGTTGGTGGTAGCATCGTGCCGATTTTCGCACAACAGTCCATCCGCGAAATGCAACGCACCCAACGCACGCCCGATGATGTGATGACCGATGCGACGTTCGGCGCGTTCGAGGGTGGCTGGCGCAAGACGCTGGGCGCAGACGCCGATCACCTGAAAACGCCGGCGGACATTGACGCGTGTGTCGCAGCGGGTTTTACATTTTTCACGATTGACCCTGGGGACTATGTGGACAGCGAAGCCGACACAGCATCGCCTGAGCACATCGAGCAAAAAGTTGCCGCGTTGCCTTGGAACGATCTGCAGAGTAGCGTTGCTGATTTACGACGACAATACGTTGGCAAGACGATTCAACTCGAAGACCGCGCGATCACGCTAGATGAAAACGCGGTGTGGCGCGCTGCTGCCAAGTACGGACGCGCCATCGCGCACGTCGCGATGATGTATCGTCACCTTGACGCAAAAAACATTCCGTTTGAACTCGAAGTGTCAGTGGACGAAACTGAGACGCCGACCACGCACGCTGAACACATTTTCATCGCGAGCGAGTTGAAACGTCTGGTTGTGCATTGGGTTTCGCTTGCGCCGCGTTACATCGGGCGATTCGAGAAAAGTGCGGATTACATCGGTGATGTGGACGCGTTTGAAAACGATTTTGCCGTGCACGCGCAAATCGCGCGCGTGTTCGGTCCGTACAAGTTGAGCATTCATTCGGGTTCAGACAAGTTCAGCATCTATCCTGCCACGATGCGACAGACGCGCGGCTTGGTGCATCTCAAGACAGCAGGGACGAGTTACCTCGAAGCCCTGCGCACCATCGGCGCGCTCGACCCCGCGCTCTTTCGGCGCATTTACGCGTTTGCACGCGAACGCTATGAAACGGATCGCAAGACGTATCACCTCTCTGGCGAAGTCGCGCGCGCGCCCGCGCCCGAATCGCTCTCGGATGCCGATTTGCCGCATCTCCTCGATCACTTTGACGCGCGCGAAATTTTGCACGTCACTTTCGGTTCGGTGCTCACTGCCAAAAAGCCCGACGGCACTTTTCTTTTCCGCGACGACTTGTTCGCGCTCTTGCACGCGCATCCTGACGCCTACGCGGCGAATTTGGAAAAGCATTTTGTGAGACACTTGAAGCCATTTGCAAACCAAGTATGAAGGATGAAGTATGAAGGATGAATCTTGTTTCATACTTCATCCTTCATACTTCATACTTTGGAGGTACGATGAACCTACAAGAACTCACCCAAGCGTACGATTTCACTGGCAAGACGATTGTCATCACTGGCGGCGCGGGAATTTTGGGCGGCGAGATTGCATGCGCGCTCGTGGGTTGTAACGCCAACGTCGCCATCATTGATCGCGATCCATCGTTGGCACAACGTTTTATCAAGCGACTCGAATCACCCGTTGGGCGCGCGATTGTTGTTTACGGTGACGTGCTGAATGCTGATCTTCTGCGGCAAACAGCGGAACACGTGGTCAAGGAATTTGGTACAGTGGACGCGCTCATCAACGCGGCAGGGGGTAACAAGCCCCAAGCCACCACCAGCAAAGATTTGGCATTTTTCGATCTTCCTCCCGATGCTCTCAAGTTCGTGTTCGATTTGAACATCATCGGTACAATTTTGCCGTCCCAAGTTTTCGGAAAAATTTTTGCACAAAAAGGCGAGGGCAACATTTTGAACATTTCTTCGATGAGCGCGTACCGACCACTCACGCGCGTTCCAGCGTACTCTGCCGCCAAAGCCGGCGTCAGCAATTTTACGCAATGGCTGGCGGTGCATATGGCGCAAGAGTATTCGCCCAAAATTCGCGTGAATGCGATTGCGCCGGGCTTTTTCCTCACCGAACAAAATCGCTACTTGCTCACCGATGAAAAGACCGGCGAATTGACAGCACGCGGCAAAGCGATTTTGGCACATACGCCGATGGGACGTTTTGGTGTGCCCGAAGATTTACTCGGCGCAGTGTTGTGGCTACTCTCGCCCTTGTCTTCGTTTGTTACTGGCGCCGTCATTCCGATTGACGGTGGCTTTCAGGCGTTTAGCGGTGTGTAATCTGATTTTAGATTTGAGATTGCAGATTGCAGATTGGAAAAAATCTGCAATCTGCAATTTGCAATCTGCAATGAGGTGTAGATGATCGGCAAAGGTTCAACAACTACCACCCTCACTGAACACGATGCGCGCGCAATTTTGGCGCAAGGACTCGAAC
>JAOACU010000771.1 GCA_026417715.1 Anaerolineae bacterium
CAGGTTTCGGGTAGTTGTCGAGGGCGATTTCCAATCGCCGCTCCGCGCCAACCTGCGCAGGCAGGTTTCGGGTAGTTGTTGAGGTGATTTCCAATCGCCGTTAAGTGAGGAACACACTATGCGCGCACCTTTTACGCAACTCTATCTACACTGCGTTTGGGGAACGTGGGATCGGTTACCGCTAATTACGCCACAAGTCGAAAGGCGGCTCTATGAAGCCATCGCAAAAAAGGCACACGAGTTGAAATGTGATGTGCTTGCGCTAGGCGGCATTGCGGATCACATTCATCTTCTTGTGCGCTTTCCTACCACACTTTCGGTTGCCGATTTGCTCAAGGGCGTCAAAGGATCGTCATCGCACTTGATGACACACGAGATTGCGCCGAACGAGTTTTTCAAATGGGCGGGCACCTATGGCGCGTTCACAGTGAGCAAGAGCGGCGTGGCGGGGGGATCGGATTATATTTCGAACCAGAAAACGCATCATGCAGAGCGCAAACTGGTTGATGATTGGGAACGTTGTGAGATAGAAGATTCAGGCAAGTGAGATTCGCCGCGTGTTTGTTGCCAAATGAAGTTGTTGAGGTGATTTCCAATCGCCGAAATTTTGCCGAATGAATTCGCCGCGACAAAAACCCGAAGCCGACCGTTGTCGGCTTTGCCAACCTGCGCAGGCAGGTTTCGGGTAGTTGT
>JAOACU010000772.1 GCA_026417715.1 Anaerolineae bacterium
CACGACTGCCACGATCAAATCGGGACGCTCTTGGAGAATGAACTCGCGGGCGATGATTTCTTCCAGCGAATTCGCCGTCAGACTGTAGGTGCCCGGCAGATCCACCAAGCGAAAGTGTATTCCGTTGAAGGCAAACGCGCCTTCTTTGCGTTCTACCGTTTTGCCGGGCCAGTTTCCCACGTGTTGATTCAGCCCCGTGAGCATATTAAAGATCGTGGACTTGCCCACGTTGGGTTGTCCCGCTAGCGCGATCAAAAAGGGGCGCTCTGGCGCCGCAACGCGCCAAACCGTTTGGGGTTGACTAGGTGCGGAGTGACACGCGCTCATTGTTCACCTCGACGGACACGGATTTTGCGGGCTTCACCGCGCCCCAAAGCAATGCGCGTATTGCGCGCCAAGACAATCAACGGTCCCCGTCCTGAATTTCGTAGCACGGTGATCTCTGTGCCCGGGGTCAAGCCCAGCGTTGCCATCCGTCCCAGCAGTTCGGAACCCCCGGCGAGGTGAATCACCACACCATATTCGCCTGCCGGTAAATCGGCAAGCGAAATTTCAGGAGAGGCAGGGCTGGGTGCAGTTTGTCGAACCAAGTCCAAAGATAGTGCCAACGTGCTCCTTTCTGCTCAAGAGTTAGGATCAGTATGCATAGATGCGCTAATCGAGATGAGAGATGACTATCGGCTGGTATAATAT
>JAOACU010000773.1:0-341 GCA_026417715.1 Anaerolineae bacterium
GAAATGGTTACTCCTTGAGTGGTCCAACTTNGGGAGAAGGAATTAGGATTGAATCAGCGAACAATGTTACAGTAAAGAATTTGAGCATTTCAGATTACAGCACTGGCATTTACTTATGGAATTCTAACAACAACACGATCTCGAACAGCATAATCTCGGCTAACTACAGGGGCATTTCCTTGTATTATTCAAACAACAACACGATCTCGAACAGCATAATCTCGGCTAACTACAGCGGCATTTTCTTGTATTATTCAAACAACAACACGATCTCGAACAACAACTTCAACAACTGTGGAATGGTTGTCTACGAATCCTACCAAAACACAGTTCAGAACAAC
>JAOACU010000773.1:349-685 GCA_026417715.1 Anaerolineae bacterium
TTTTGAGAATTGTATTGTCTCGAACAACTACTATGGCATTTTCTTGTATTATTCTAACAACAACACAATCTCCAACAGCACAATCTCGGCTAACAACAGGGGCATTTACTTATGGAATTCTAACAACAACACGATCTCGAACAGCAATATATCGAATAACTACTACTATGGCATTTCCTTGTGGAATTCCAACAACAACACGATCTCGAACAGCAATATATCGAATAACTACTATGGCATTTCCTTGTGGTATTCTAACAACAATCTCATCTACAACAACCTATTCAACAATTCAAACAACTTCTATCTCTCCAACTCAATAAACACCTGGAACAC
>JAOACU010000774.1 GCA_026417715.1 Anaerolineae bacterium
GATTAGTCAATTGGTGATTAGTCAACTAGTGTTTGGGCAACTAGTGGTTAGTCAGGCAGTTGGTCGTTGGGTAGTATTTCGTACTGAGCCAGTGACTCGCGTAAGATGAGATTGGCACCTGGCTCCGTGATTCCTTGTTTGCTCTTCTTCAAATACGCGATATATCCATGAAGCAGACGATAGACCTCATCGGCAATCTCACGGGCTTGGCTGTATANTTCAAGCGAAATGTAATTTAGGTCTCGCGCCGTGATGAGATGATTGATCGTCTCGACAAGTGACCCCCGCGCGTTATAGCAAAAGCGAATATTGTCTTGATAGTAAAAGCGACCATAACCCTCTGCAATATTTGCGCCTATACTTTGGGACGAGCGGCGTAACTGATAGGCAAGGTTCCATTTCTCTTCTAACGGCAAGCAAGGCAGAATTTTTCGGTGGATAAATAGCATCAACTCGTGTGCCTTTTGCCACACCGCTAATTTTTCCAAGCCCTCTGCCATCCCTTGCTCCTTACTAGAGCCGTGTTGGTGACTGGTTGATTAGCGATTGGTGACTAACCGCCAACTGACACGCAACCTACCAACTCACCAATCACTAGTTGACTAATCACCAATCACCAATCACCAATCACTAATCACTAGTTAACCAATCACTTATCGCGTAATCATCCATTCCTTGATGGG
>JAOACU010000775.1 GCA_026417715.1 Anaerolineae bacterium
AGATGTGTATAAAGAGACAGGTCATAGCGCGTTAGGGCTTTGTCAAAGTCGAATCATACACGTTTGAGTTTGTCACGCTGAGCGCAGCGAAGCGTCTCGCTAATCCAAATTGCGAGATTCTTCGCCCCTTCGGGGCTCAGAATGACAGGGTGCCGCGACTTTAGCGCGTGAATGAAGGTTTGTGTTTTTCGTCGAATCGAATAGAATAGGATAATGAAACTTAAAATTGCTAAGGAAAACGATACGCTCTACTTGCGTTTGGATGAGACAGCGATTGTCGAATCCGAAGAAGTTCAACCGGGTGTCATTCTTGACTTTGACAAGGATAATCGTGTAGTGGGAATTGAGATTCTGGCACTGAGCACGCGTGTTCAACCAGAAAAACTGCGCGTTCTACAGTTGGAAACAGCATAACCAAGTGTGTATTGTGATGACGGACAAGTTGTGTATGAAAGTTCTTGAAGAGATTGAACAACTTCTTGCTAAGACAACACGCGCCGAAAAAGCGCAGGTATTGCAATGGATCGTCCGTGATTTGGGTGACGCTTTTCCCGGTATCGAGAGCACACCTGGGGTCTGTGGCGGCGAACCGTGCATTGTGGGCACGCGTATACCCGTGTGGGTTT
>JAOACU010000776.1 GCA_026417715.1 Anaerolineae bacterium
CTGCAGGCAAGTACACGCTCAGTCATTGCTGCGGTAGTATCGCCGACATCCTACCAGACATCATCGAGATTGGGCTGGATGTGTTGGAGAGTGTCCAGCCCGAAGCGGAAAAAATGAATCCGTACGAACTCAAACGCCGCTTCGGTTCGCAGATCACTTTTTGGGGAGGGCTGGGTTCGCAATCGCTCATCCCTTTTGGCAAACCCGACGAGATTCGTGCGGAGGTCGCCAGGATGTGCCGCGAGATGGGCAAGGGCGGTGGTTACATTCTCTCGCCTGCCAAACCACTGCAACCCGAAACACCAACCGAAAACGCCGCTGCGCTTGTGGAGAGTTTTCTCCAACAGGCGGGCATCAAGTTCCCCTGAGGTTGCAAAAGGAGAAACTATGTATGGTTTTCATCAACAGGACGGCAAACTCGTCTGGGAACAGAATCATGAAAAGGTGCAGATCGAACCTTGGGGGCGTGACAGTCTGCGCGTGCGCGCGACGATGAACGCCGCGATGCGCGATGATTTGCCCAGCGCGTTGCTCGAACCGCCAGTCACCGAATCGTACATCGAAATCGGTGACGCACGCGCGCTCATTCGCAACGGCAAAATCGCCGCTGAGGTTTCGCTCCTTACGAATGCGACGCGCTTTTTCAATCCAGTCACTGGCGCTGAATACCTC
>JAOACU010000777.1 GCA_026417715.1 Anaerolineae bacterium
GCCCACAACAGGGGACTGAGTTTATAGCCTACGAGACGATCCAAAATGCGCCGGGCCTGTTGGGCGTCAATCAAGGCTTTGTTGAGGCTACGCGGATGGGCGAAAGCCTCGTCAATGGCCGTGGATGTGATTTCGTGAAATTCCACCCGATACAAACGTTCAGTCTCAACGCCTAGGACTTCGCTTAAGTGCCAGGCAATCGCTTCTCCTTCGCGGTCCGGGTCGGTGGCCAAGTAGACTGCTTCCGCTTTTTCGGCAAGTGCCGCCAATTCCTTAACGACAGCGCGTTTTTCATTGGGTACCCGGTATTTAGGCTCAAAATCATGCTCCACATCCACCGACAGTTGCGAACGCAACAAATCGCGAATGTGACCCACCGAGGCGCGAACGGTATACCCTTTCCCCAGAAAGCGCCCGACGGTGCGTGCTTTGGTCGGCGACTCGACGATGACCAATTTCCCTTCACGTTTAGTCTCGCTCGGCGCAGGGACGGCTAGGCCCTCATGCAAGGGCGTGCGTCCTAAACGATAGAGGACCGTGCCGCATTCGGCACAAGTCCCACGCAGCGCTGCTCGCCCGCGCGTGGTAAACGTAGCTTCTGCATTCCGCAACTCGCGGCGCGTTTTACATTTCACACAATAGGCTTCGTAATTCAAGCTAGCC
>JAOACU010000778.1 GCA_026417715.1 Anaerolineae bacterium
AACCATTGTACCGTGTGATTGCTTTCGAGTTGCTTGCGGAATCTTTTGATGTTTGTCTTGTCGTCATCCACCAAATCGGGGAGCCAGGGTGATTTGCCATCGTGCAAAAAGATGAGACAAGGAATACCTTTTTCGCGCGCGGCGCGATATTCCATCTCGGTAATCGAAAGTGTTTCACCTTCGGGAATCGTGCCATAGCGCCACGCGAAAATGCCAACGTAAATGTCGCACGTCCGCACGTCAGCGATGCACTTGTCTGCGGGACGACGATCATCTGCGAGATAGTACTCCATCGCGCGAACAGTTTGTTGCAAGCGATGGAGATGATGCAACACTTGATCGCGAAACTCTTGCAAATCCAAATACGTTGACGACACGTAGATTTTCGCCATCGTGCCCCCACCGATTTTCGATTGCCGATTTTCGATTGCCGATTGCATTGCTTCGCTTCGCTACCCAGAAACTTACGTTTGTTTGTAGTCGCGCCATTGATGGCGCACAATGGCGATGTTGCCGTTTTCCAAAATAATCCAATAGTGGATGGTAATCAAGAAGCAATGCTGAGCGTGTCATTCTGAGGCGCGCCTTGTGCGCCGAAGAATCTCTCAAAGGACTTTGCGAGACGCTTCGCTGCGCTCAGCGTGACAAGTTGCCTTACCAGCA
>JAOACU010000779.1 GCA_026417715.1 Anaerolineae bacterium
GTCTTGCAAGTTCAGTTGCGCCACCGTCTCGAAAATTTCTTCGTACATCCAACCGCGTCCGCCGGCGATGATCAATTGGAGATTGGAGATTAGAGATTGGAGATTGGAGGTTGGAGATTGGAGATTGGCGAAGGCGTGAATCAGGCGCGTGTAGTTTTTGCGCGGTTGGAGTGTGCCGACTGAAAGCACGTATGGTTTGTTGCGCGTTAACGCGCGCACACGCGCGCGCGATTCTTCTGGCACATCGGGGCAAAAGCGCGGCTCGACGCCCGAATACAACACGCGAATTTTTTCGCGCGGCACGCGATACACATCTACCAAATCGTTTTGGGTACTGACCGAATCGGCAAGAATCACATCCGCGCGCGCAAGCGAAGGCGGCACGGCGCGATTCAGGTAATTCAACAACGGCGCGGGAAAACATTCGGGCACGCGCACGTACGAAAGATCGTGAACGGTGACGAGTGTGCGCGCCGCGCGCGTCGGGGGCAACAAAAAATCGGGCGAGTAGAACACGTCCACCGCACCGATGAAAACTTCGATGGGCAATGGCACGCGCGCGCGATGCCACAGCGCGGCAAGGTAACGTTCGGTCAGTGGCGCGCAGCGAATCGTAAAGTTGTGTGACCAATCGAAATGTAACAAATCGGGATGTGCATC
>JAOACU010000780.1 GCA_026417715.1 Anaerolineae bacterium
GGAGTTGATCGCGCACGCCACCGTAGCGCATCCGCAAAGGTCCGTTGAGATTAGCGGAAACTAGACCGCCAACAGTGGTTTCCGGCCAAGGGGAGGCAAGAGCGACCTGCATTCCATCGTGTTGGAGATGGTTTTGCAGTTCGATGAGGGGCATACCGGCTCCCACTTGAACATAGAGGTCATCGAGGGTGTAGGTGATGATGTCGCGCAAGGCCGCCGTGGAGAGTCGGACGGCGCCGTTGACTCCACGACTGTGGCCAATGCGCACCGGACGTGCGGCGGCGGTCAGGGCCGCCAAGCCACCAGCAGCTTCTTCGGCGTTGTGCGGAGTGAAGACGGCGTCGGTCGGGGGTTCGGCGTGGACTTTGGTGATCGGCGGAAGATGGGCGGGAAAGATTTTGCCGGGGTTGAGCAGGTTATCCGGATCGAAGAGGTGTTTAAGGTCTTGCATGGCCGACAGCTCGGCGCCGTTGTAGACCAAAGGCATGAAGTCGCGCTTTTCAATGCCCACGCCATGTTCGCCGGTGATGGTCCCCCCCAATTCGACACAGAGTTTGAGAATCTGATGGCCCGCTTCGGCAATGCGCGCCATGAATTCCGGGTCTTCCGGACGCTCAATGAGCACAAAGGGGTGTAGGTTGACATCACCGGCATGC
>JAOACU010000078.1 GCA_026417715.1 Anaerolineae bacterium
CATCCACCAAGCCAAGTGGAATGTTGACGTTGACTTTGCGTTTACCGGTTTTCAAATCGGTGACGCGCACGCGAAACCATTTACCACTTGTGGCTGGCGAGGGTTTGACTTTGGTGGTACTTTCGGCGCGGTCATGTTCCTCTAACGCGGCGAGCAACTTGGCGCCTTCCTCGGCGGTGATTTGTTTGTTCTCGATCATTTTCAAGATTTGCATACGTTCTTCGGGTGTTGCCATTTTTAACCTCCCATTTCACAATTGCAGTTCCATCAACATCATTCCATTGGCGAAACCGAATCCGTGTCGTTCGAGTGCGGCAATCCATTCGGGATGCAAACTGGATGCGTCCGCGCGTATCTCGCGCGGTGGAAAGCGCGCGAGCATCTGCCACGCCGCAAGAATCAAATCGTTTTCCACGCGCCCACGAAAATCGGGATGTGTTTCGATGATGAGGCGATGCGCGGCAAAATGGGTGTGGGCTTGTACGAACAACAGCGCGGCAATACGCTTTTCGCGTTCCAATACCCAACGTTGCGTTGTACGCGCTAGGCATAGGTCACCCAACCATTCCGCGAATCGTTCATCCCACTCGGGTTCAAACACGCGCGCGTGAAACGGGCGCACATCCGTCGGTGTGACCGCGCGAATCAGTTCGCCCACCGCGCGCGTATCGGCAGAGCGTAGCGCGCGCAAGTCGGTAATCTGATGCGGGGGAAGATGCAAGGGTAGAGTGCTCAACGTCCATTCGCCGCGCATTTCCAAGGTCTTGAAACCCAAATCGTGGTACAACTTGATTGCGCCTTGGTTGTGCGGACGCACGTTCAAACGCACGCGCGTTGCGTGTTGACGACGAATGTGTTCGAGCGAAGCGTGCATCAACGCACGCGCGATGCCGCGCCGTTGATACTCTTTCTTGACCGCAACGTTACTGATGTAGTACCAGTTCCCCTGTGCCCAATCGCGCGTCAGAGTGACATTGCCAACCACCTGTCCGTCCTCGATCCACACGAATCCCTCAAAGGTTTCAGGGAAACTGGGAAAGTAACTCAACGTCCACAAAAAGATACCGATTTCGCGCATCCAAGGAAAGCGGGAGAGCGGAAAGCGATGTTCGCCGCGAAACGCCTCTTCGAGCAGACGCGCGACGCCATACAAATCGGTGTGCGCGCGAAACGGGCGAATGCCGCGAAAAGTTGTCTTGGGTTGACTGACTGTACGAGCGACCATAAGTGTTCTCGGTTTCAGGTTTCAAGTTTCAGGTTACGGGTTGCGGTGGCGAGTTGGCTTAGGTTTCAACCTTAAACTTGGAACCTGAAACCTGCAACGTTGTTCGGCGTGCTGCCATTTCATCCAGAAACACCTTGTCTTCGACGCGGAGCAAATACGGGTTGAAAAATTGACCGATGCAGAACACCAGCAGGATGCCACCCAACACCGCGATCACTGTGCCCGGATTGAATAGCCCACCCACGATACCACCGAACGCCATACCGAGTGGCATACTGAATTGCGCAATCAGACGACGCACGGCAAAGACGCGACCTTGCATTTCGCGCGGCGTTTGCGTTTGCCAAATCGTTTGCGAGTGCGCGTTCATAATCGGCACGATGCCTTGCGCGCAAAATACCATCGCTGCCGTGAGATAGAGCCAAGGCGACAAACCCAAGACGATCATCGCGCACCCAACGATGACCATTCCGCCGATGACACCGTACACGCGTCGTCGTTTCAAGCCACCCCACGCGCTAATCAACACCCCACCGACCACACCGCCGATACTGCCGACGGTGCTGAGCAACGCGAACGCGGTTTCGAACGTCAAGCCGCGCGCGAGCCAATCGGCGGCAAGGTTGAATTTGACGATGAGCGGCATAAAAATTCCCAGCGGCGCGCTGATGAAATTCGCGACGGTGAATGTACCGAGCAACCACAACAACGGTTGGCGATACCAGATGTAGCGCGCGCCATCTTTGACATCCGACCAAATACTCTTTTTCGTTCCATCTGCCGCGCGTAAATCGGTACGTTTGGGTGAAGGGATGCTCAAGAAGACGAGCACGCTCGCCGAAAAGAAAAAGGTGAGTGTATTGAGCGCAATCGTCAGCGGTGTGCCATCGCGCAAGGAAGCCAGTGCCGCGCCCAGTGTGCCACCAATCACACCTTGTCGCGCGAGTGCGGGCAGAGAGATGATCGTCGCGGCGATGCCCGGCGAAAGAATGCCCGAGAGTGCCCATATCGTTTGCATCATTCCGTTGGCGCGCGGGAGTTGCTTTTCGGGTACAAGCATCGCGTACGACGTATCGAACGCGGAAAAATGAAACGCGGCAAGCGTCGCATAGAGCACGACCAGCGCGATCAAAATCCACAGATGCAAGTTCTGGGTCAGCATCAGAATCGCAAGTGTAAAACTGACGCAACCACTCAACGCATCCACCGTCATCATCGTACGCTTGCGATCGTGACGATCTGCCCACGCACCTGCGAGTGGCGCGATGAAAACAGTCGGCAAGGCGTACGCCAAACTGACCGCCGAGAGTGCGAACGCGAGTTGTGGTTTTTGTTCGGGCAGTGGATAGAGTGTTTGGGTCAACCAAATCGTCACGGCGAAGAACGAGAGCGCGCTACCAAAGACCGAGACCGATTGCGTTGCCCACAGAATCAAAAAGGTGCGAAACCCATTCGCGGGTGGTTGATACGTCACTCGGTTTCTCCTTGGAATAGTTTCACCGCATCGTCCGCGCTAATCTTGCCGCGCGCCAAATCGTCCAGAATCGCTTTGCGCCGTTCGGGTGAAATCGGCGTGGCAGTTTCTTCTTTACCGGGTTCAAAGCCCATCGCGCGAATGATTTCCGTCAAACGCGCGCGCACGGTCGAGTAGGGCATTTGCAATTCTTCGCCCACTTTGTACGCGTTGCCGCGATTCTTGATGAACGTTTCGATGAAACGAATTTCGTCCGCGCTCAACACGGCGAGTTTGCTCACCGTGAATTGCCCGCTGATTTCTGTGCCGCAGGTGCGACATTCGAGTCGAGTAACAGTCATTTCTTCGCCGCAGATTGGGCATTTTCCAAAAACTGGATGCATATATCAAAATCCTTCACTTTTCTGTTTAATATTTTAACTAAAAATCAAAAAATTGTCAATGATAAATCAAAAATTTTAATGTTTACATAAAATACAATTTTAGGCAAAAAAAGATGGGCTAGTGCACCGTCCGCGCAATTTCTTCCGCGCGATACCCTGCGCGCGTCAACGGTTCGATTAAATCTGCGTGCAAATCAGGAACGTACATTCGTAGCAACTCGCACGCGGTTGTTCGTGGAGTGATGCTGTACGCGCCGAGTCGCGCAGGCAGTAAAATCGTTTGCCCGCGCGATGCCGACACGCGCGCGTCCGCGCCGACGATTTCCGCCGCGCCAGCGATGAGTGTCACGATGTTAAACGTGTCGTTCAATTCGATGTGTGGAATCGGCGCGCGCATCTCCCAGCGTTCAAACGAAAAATAGTGGCACGCGACGAGAATGTGCCGCGCGAATTCAGGATGATGAATCGTGAGCGACGGAATTTTGTGCTCGGTTTGCCGCGCATAGTTGAGTACACGCAACGATTGTTCGATGTGCAGTGGACGATGTGCGTCTTGGCGTCCCCAATCGTACAGACGATACGTGATGTCGGAATTTTCTTGAATCTCAGCGAGGACGATGCCGCGCAAGATTGCGTGCACCGTGCCCGCAGGAACAAAAACCACATCGCCGCGTTGCACGGACACGCGCGCGAGCGCGTCGTGCAACCGATTCTCGGTGAGTAAAGCGCGCACGCGCGTCGCGTCCATATCCACGTTGAAACCGTGAATGAGACACGCGTCGGGTTCGGCGTGCAAAACGTACCACGCTTCGGTTTTGCCGAATGGATAATTTTCCAATTCGCGCGCTTGAGCGTCGTTAGGATGTACCTGCACCGACAAATCCTCGTGTGCGTCAATGAACTTGAACAAGAGGGGCAAGCGCGCGTCGCGCGTGCGTGTGCCCAGAATTGCTGTCGCGTCGCGCGCGATCAAATCACCGAGCGTCGCGCCGCGATGTGCGCCGTTCTCGATGACGCAACCTTCCCACGCCTCCCACGTCTCACCGATACGTTGGTTCGGCGCGATCGGTTTATCGAGCAAGCGCGCGAGATTTTGCCCACCCCACACCATCTCACGCAAGCGCGGTCGCAACAGGTACGGATAGAGTTCGATTGGGTGATTGGGTCATTCGTCTTTCGTCCTTCGTCGTTCGTCCTCCGTCATTCGTCTTTCGTCTTCCGTCCTTCGTCCACCATCGCTTCGTACTCTTCGCGCGTGATGAATTCGCCCTTGTCAATCTTTTGTTCGACGATTCGGCGCGCCGCGTCGAAGCGAATTTCCGCGCGCATTAGCGTAAAACATTTGCTGTCCATCATCTCTTTGTAGAGGACGTACCCGCCGCTGTCGTAATCCGCGTTGAGATCGTTCGCCAAGTTGACGCGCACCGCCAGTGGCGTACCACAGCGTTTGCATTTGACGTACAACATCAGTGCGTTTGAATTGCTTGGCGAAGTGAAAAATGATTTGAGGGTGTTGAGGATACTCATAGGATACTCCGTATTGCGTATTGCGTGAGGCGTGATAAGTGAAGCGTGAAGCGTGATGCGTGATGCGTGATACGTAATTCCGAACTCGCTACTCCGAACTCGCTACCTCCGAACTCGCCACTCCTAACTCGCCACTCGTAACTGCGGCACAATGAACCAAAACAAACACACCCCATCCAACACTACCATCGCCGCGTACAGCAACGCAAACACAATGCGTTGGTACTCGCGCGCGATCAGTTCGCGCAAGCCCGAGACCAGAACGAACGCGATGGAGATGAGCGCGGGAAAGAGATAGCGTCCCTGAAATTGCAGGAATTTGAAATTGTAGGCAACGTAATCGGCAAACGCAACAACGAGGAGTACCATCAGCAAGCCGATGCACGCGCGTTGCGTGGTGGTCAGCACGCTGGGGTGGCGAATGAGGCGTGAGACGTGAAACGTGAAACCTAAAACTGCAACAGCGCACAATAACGCGAGTGCAACGTAGATGCGGTCGCTCACAAGCACGCCCATCCAGCCAAACTGTGCCCAGAACGATTTGAATGTGACCGCGAAAAAGTCAAAGGCAACGCGCGCAAATCCGCGCTGCGCAATTACTTCTGCCGTTGTCGGTTGTCCTACCACTACCGCATCGTGCCGCGCGATGCCAAGTGGGTCGGTGATGCCGTAGGTGAGCGCGCCGCGAATGAACATCGGGGAGGCGATGAGGAACGCAAGAGCGAATAGTACGAGCAATTGACCGATGACCCTTCGCGTGCGCTCAGGGCAAGCCGCCGACCGCCGACCGCCGTGAGCGATCGCGGCAGTGATGAGCAAGAGCGCGCCGGGAAAGTAGGCAGTCGTTTTGGTGAGTAGTGCCGCGCCGAAGAGGATGCCGCCAAGAATTACGAATTGCGAGTGGCGAGTGGCGAATTGCGAGTGGCGAGTGGCGAGGGGCGAGTGGCGAGTGGCGAATTGCGAGTGGCGAGTGGCGAATTGCGAGTGGCGAGTGGCGAGTGGCGAGGGGCGAGGGGCGAGGGACGAGTTGCGAGTGGCGAGTTGCGAATTCCGAACCCCGAACTCCGAACTCCGAACTCCGAATTCCGAACTCTGAACTCCGAACTCCGAACTCGCTACAGATTGAACGCGCCTGACAGCCAGCCATAAAATCAGAATAAGCACAAGTTCTGCTGCCAGATCGTTGCTGATGGACGCGCTGACCGCGAGGTGTTGTGGCACTGTTGCCATTAAGCCGACTGTCGCAAGTGGAAGCAAATCGTCGTCGGGAAAAATCGCGCGGACGATGCGAAACGCAACGAGTAACACGAGTACGCCAAGCACGACGGAGAATAGGCGAAGCGCAAGCACTGTTGCATCGAGTCCCGCACCGCGCGCGGCAAGATAGATTGGCGTCGCGGCGAGATAGTAGAGTGGTGGTTGATACGATTCGTAGCGAATCGGGTCAATGCTCATTGTCGCCGGAAATTTCGCGGCTTTGATTTGTTCGAGATATGCGTGGTCGTAATCGCCGAATTGCAATACAGGCAGTGTGCCTGTCTCGGCAATCGCGCGAATGTAGTTGAAATGCGCGGGTTCATCGGGCGCTTGCCATTTAGGCGTAAAGATGGCGTAGAGAGTAGCGAGGATGAGGTAGAGAGTTAAAATCAAGTATTGCCATTTACTCATTGCTTGTCTTGATGCGTGTAGGTTTCTAGCGCGTCAATGAACGCGCTCACCTTACCGCGCCATTCGGCGAAGGTCTCGTCCACACGATCCCGGGGATATTTACCATCGTAACTGAACTTTACGTGCAACGTGGTGATAAATTCGCGGAATCGAGCATTGAACGGGGCAGGAAGTTTTTTAGGCAAATAACCCCAACGCGTTTCTTCGGTGGCAAGAAAAGCCATCGAGGCGTATCGCGCGGCGTCGAATAGTCTGTTAAAGGCACTACGGTAGTCAAGGTCGCGATAGAAGGGATCAGACTCTTGATTCGCTCTCTCAAGGTCTCTGTCTGCCGCAGTCAATAACTTGGTTGCCTGATCAAAAGTTGGAACAGCCATTGCTTTCAATGCCTCCTGACGCGTTTGACCATCACCGTATAACGTTCGACTCCAAGTCACCAATGCCAACGCAATGTCAGCCCCGATACTCTCGCCGGGTTCTTTCGGCACAATGTCCACGTTCTTGCGATAATCCGCTACTGCATCGAGATAGACGCTGTAATCTTTTTTGGCGCGCGTCAGGACGAACAAATCCACATCGCGCGCGAGGCGCGGCGCGTACACACTCGACCCGAATTGCACGATTTCGATAATGTCGGGGTCGGCGGCGCGCAGCGCGCGCACGAGGCGTTGCAACGATGGGCGGCGCGCGGCGCGATACGTGGCGCGCGTTTCTTTGGTTGAGCGCTTGGTGCTCTTTTTCATACGACCATTTTACCTGTGATTCTCACCAAAATCAATTCACCACAACCTTATCTGCCTATCGTCATCAGACGATACATCAGCACGCCACGCGTCCAGCGCGCCAATGAGTGCATCCCAATCGAGCGCGTCTGTGTCGAGTGCGCGTGCGCCGCTATGCAATAATTCTTCGATGCCCTCTCCACCACCGCACACGGCAAACACCAACCGTTTCTGTCTCTGGGCGCGTTTTGCCGTATCCAAACTGCCGCTGTCGCGTGCCGCTTCAACGACGATGACACCACGCGCCAATCCGCTGATGATGCGATCGCGCGTCATCAAATTCCTACCCTGCGGTGGTGTGTTGGGATGGAATTCCGAAAGGATCGCCCCGCGTCCGCTGGCGATAGCATCCGCGAGCGCGCTGTTTTCGCGCGGGTGGATCACGCGAATACCCGACCCTAACACGGCGAGCGTGCGTCCACCGCCATCCAGCGCGCCGATGTGTGCGGCGGTGTCAATTCCGCGCGCCAAGCCGCTGACGACTGTATAGCCGCGTTCGGCAAATCCGCGCGCGAGTTGCGCCGCAATCATCTTGCCGCGTTCGCTGGGTTGACGTGTGCCAACGATTGCAATCGCGCGCGCGTCGTCTGTGCACAACGCGCCGCGGAGAAAGAGCACAGGTGGCGCATCGGGAATGAGCGCAAGGTTCGCTGGGTATGCGGCGTCGTCGCGCGTGAGCACGGTGATACCTTCCTCGCTTAGCGCGTACAGTTCGTCTTCAATCGCGTCGAAATCACAAGCGCGCAATAGGGTGACGATTTCTTCGGTCACGCGTGGCGTCTCCAACAGTTCTTCTTTCGACGCGCCAAACACTTGGCGCGGCGATCCAAATCGCTCAACCAGCGCGGCAAACGTGCGCGGTCCGATGCCTGGAGTGGTGGCAAGGGCAACATAGTATTTTTTTTCCGACATTTTACCTCGATACAACGTATTGCGTATTTCGTTCCCTACGGCTAATCGGCGTGAATCGTCTTGGTGACGACGAGCACGTACACTTTTGCCGCACCAGCCGCCAAAACGACGCGTGTCGCTTCGGCAAGCGTCGCGCCCGAATCGTAGAAATCGTCAAGGAGGAGAATACGCTTGGCGCGCAGCGGCTTGGCGTCGGTCACCGCAAAGGCGCCGCGTACGTTCGCCTGCTTTTGCACGAGATTGGTCATCGCTTTTTGCAGTTCGGTCGCGCGCGTCTTGATGAGCACAGTCTCATTCACCGCGACACCAATCGCTTGGCTGAGTGTACGCGCCAGAAGAGGCACAGGATCGTACGGTCGTTCTTTTTTTGTGGAGGGAATTGGGAGGATAACGTCGGCGCGCATTTCAGGGTGCGCTTTCAGAAAATCGGCAAGACGCGCGGCAAGGTGTTGGACAGCGCTTTGCTCGCCGCCGTACTTGAAGCGATAAACCAACTCACCCAGTTCGGTGCGCGTCCAGCGCGCGCCCACGAACTGGCTGTTGAAATCAAGCGCATAGCCAAGCGTCCAAGGACCGCGCAAGAGTTTTGGACGCGGCGAGGAAAGGAATTTCTGAATCGTGTCTTCGGTTGTCTCTGCTTGGCGCGGCTGTACCTTTTGCGCCGCGACGACCAAGCGAATCTGATCGTACGAAATCTCTGCGGGCAAAAGTGCTTTCAAATCTGCCAGCCATTGACCATCCCATTGTTTCATCGCCGTAACGATTTGCGCGTACACACTTGGCTCGATAAAACGATCAGGAGTGATTCTTCCATCAGCGACAAGACGTTCGAGGTGGCCATAAATTGTGCCAATGCTCAAGCCACGCTGTTTTGCGATCTGAGCCGCATCGAGTCCTTGCCGTGCAAGTTCGAGCGTACGTTCGATTGTACCACCCGCTTTCAGTACGGCTCTTTTCTCGGCGCGCTTTTCTGTTGACGCAGACATCCTGACATCCAATTCGATCGCCGCGCGCGTTTTGAGCGCGTGCTCCCCTAACGGTGTCAGCGCGAGAACTGGATATTCGCCACCAATCGTCTTCAAATAGCCACGTGCAATCAGTTGCTCGATCACATCACCAATTTCGCGTAAGGTCAGATGGTAGAGTTTGCCGTAAAATTTATGACGATTATATCCCGCGCTGACAATCGCCTGTGCCTGCGAGCCGCGCGCGATCATTGCAATTTTGTCGCGCCCAAGTGGGTGTTTGAGTGTTCGCACAGTTTCGAGAATCACCAACGGAATCCATTCCTCTTCACTTGCTGCGCGGCGCGTGGGTTGGGATACGGTCTCGACAGGATGATTATCGCAACACTCGGGCGCGTCTGCCGCGCTGCGGTCGCCAAAGTAATCGAGAATGAATCGGCGGCGACAACGGTTTGTTTCGGCGTAGCGAATCATTTGCGCGAGTTTGCGGCGCTTGACCTCGCGCAAGTGTGCAACTTCGGCTGCACTCGCAGACAAATCCACGTGTGTTCGATTTTCGACGCGTAGCCACATCGCGCCGCGCTCGTCGCCGAGCCGCTGCACCGCGCCCGCAATTTCAAGTTGGCGTAGCGCGAGTTTCAGCATCGTATCATTCATTCCGGTCTCGCGTTGCAAATCGAAGGACGAGACGCGCGCGATGCCGCGCGGTAGCGCGCGATAGAGCGCGAGCGTTTGTTCGACGCGCGGCGCGTCGTTTTCGATGAACCATTCTTGCAGCGCGCGGTCTTCGGGCGAGTAGAGCAGAATACCGCGCGCGGGCTTGCCATCGCGTCCAGCACGCCCAATTTCTTGATAGTACGCCTCGACGGTGGAGGGTAGGTTGAAATGGATCACCGCGCGAATGTCGGGCTTGTCCACCCCCATCCCAAACGCGTTCGTCGCCACGATAACAGGGGTGTGCCCGCGCATAAAAGCGTCTTGGGCGCGCGAGCGCGCGTCGTCATCCAAACCGGCGTGATAATACGCGGCGCGGATGCGCGCAACTTGATTGACAAATTCCGCGACCTCTTCTGCTTCGCGGCGCGTGCCTGTATAGATGATGCAACTGTCGCGCAAATGCGTTGGCAATTCGCGATACTTGTCCGCGACGCTTGGCGTGTAGCGCACTATCAACGAAAGATTCGGACGATTGAATCCCGTAACAATGCGTTGTGCGTTGGCGAGTCCCAGTTGCTTGAGAATATCATTTTGCACGTCGGGCGTTGCCGTTGCGGTGAGGGCGAGAACAGGTGGTTTGCCAATTTGGGGAATGAATTCGCGAAGGTGTTGATAATCGGGACGAAAGTCGTGTCCCCATTGCGAGATGCAATGCGCCTCGTCCACCGCGAGCAATTCGACGCGCGTCTGTGTGAGCGCGCGCAGAAAATCGGCGTTACGCAAGCGTTCAGGTGCAACGTAAACGATTTTGTATTCGCCGCGTGCCAGTCGTATCAATCGCTCTTTTTGTTCTTGCGCTGAAAGCGTACTGTTGATGAAGGTTGCGCGCTTGTTCGTCGCAGTGAGCGCATCCACCTGATCTTTCATCAACGCAATCAGCGGAGAAATGACGAGCGTCAGTCCGTCGAGGAGAAGGGCGGGAAGTTGATAGCAAAGTGATTTGCCCGAACCCGTTGGCATCACAACGAGCGCATTACGCCGCGCGAGCGCGTGCTCGATCGCCTCACGCTGACCGACGCGAAAGGCGGAAAAACCGAAATGAGTGTGGAGCGCGGTAAGGAGATCAGGAGTCATGGCAAGGTTTTCGCGTTCTCAGGATTCTCTTCGTTCGCGTAACTACTCAGCCGTACTGAATTTTGCCACAGAGAGCGCACAGAGGTCACAGAGAAATATCTTTCTGACTCAAGCCAATCTCTCTGTGTGCTCTGTGTCCTCTATGGCAATCTGAGTAGTTACTCGTTCGCATTCCAATTTTGGGATTGCTGACGATGTAGGCGCGGAGCCACGC
>JAOACU010000781.1:0-271 GCA_026417715.1 Anaerolineae bacterium
CTTTAAGCACGCCCTTCAGAGCATGGTAGGTTTCGGCTCCCCAACGCAACGCTTCCGCAAAAGAGGGAGCACCAATGGGCATAATCATGAATTCCTGCAAATCGGGGCCGTCTACCGCATGCTTTCCACCGTTGAGGATGTTCATCATGGGGACAGGGAGCAGGTGAGCATGAACGCCGCCGATGTAGCGATAGAGGGGCAAGCCCACCGAATTGGCCGCGGCATGCGCTACGGCCAAGGAAACGCCCAAAATCGCGTTAGCGCCAAGGCG
>JAOACU010000781.1:281-654 GCA_026417715.1 Anaerolineae bacterium
AGAGACAGGTTCAATCATCATCTCGTCAATGCCCTTTTGATCAGTGGCGTCCCACCCGATCACTTCGGGGGCAATTTCATTTTCGACATTGTCCACCGCGGTTAAGACACCCTTACCACCGTAGCGCTTCTTGTCGCCATCGCGCAATTCAATCGCTTCGTGGGCACCGGTGGATGCACCGGAAGGGACAATCGCGCGTCCCCAAGAACCATCTTCAAGGATAACCTCAACCTCAATGGTGGGATTGCCGCGAGAATCCAGAACCTCGCGCGCAAGAATATCCTCAATAACAGACATGGCTACCTCCTTGACTTGGAATAAGAGTAAACCCTACCTATCATACATCAAACCGTTCAGGATGCAAGATATACGC
>JAOACU010000782.1 GCA_026417715.1 Anaerolineae bacterium
GGTGAAGGTCGCTCGCCGATCGGTATGCCTGGTCCTAAGTCCCCGTGGGGCTGGCCGACCTTAGGCAAGAAGACGCGCAAGAATGCGCGCACGGATAAATACATCGTGCGGCGCCGCAATGCCGGGCGCAAGTAAGGGGAGGTAAACGATGTCGCGGTCACTGAAAAAAGGACCTTATATCAATCCGAAGCTGTTGGAAAAGATTGAAGACATGAACCGCACGGGCGAGAAGCGCGTGATCCGGACCTGGTCGCG
>JAOACU010000783.1 GCA_026417715.1 Anaerolineae bacterium
AGATGTGTATAAGAGACAGGGGCACACCATTGCTGTGCATGATGGGCGTCGTCATGTGCCGATTTACATCACCGAAAATATGGTGGGGCATCGGCTAGGCGAGTTCGCCCCGACCCGGACTTTCCGTGGCCACATTGTCAAGGAAAAGAAAGGGAAGGTGCGCTAATGGGCGAGAGCGTGAAGGCTGTTGCACGTCATATTGCGGTGGCGCCGATTAAGATGCGGCGCGTTATCCGCCCCTTAGTGGGCTTGCCTGCTCAGAAGGCGCTGGATTTGCTCAGTGTCCTGCCGCAGGAATCGGCGCTGATTGTTTCCAAGCTCATCAAGTCGGCCATCGCT
>JAOACU010000784.1:0-337 GCA_026417715.1 Anaerolineae bacterium
TCCCTCACCACGTCGTAGCCGTTGATGCGGGCTGTTCCGCTGGTTGGCTCCAGCAGGGTACACAGCATGCGGATGGTGGTGGACTTGCCCGCGCCGTTGGGTCCCAGCAAGCCGAAAATTTCGCCGCGGTGAATTTGAAAACTGACATGATCCACGGCGGTAAACTCGCTTTTGGGCGGACGCTGAAACAGGCGGGTGAGGGGGTTTTTCGGCGCGGCAGAGGACTCTGCAGGCGCCCGCCTGGGGAATTTTTTGACCAGATCCAGGGCTTCGATGGCGTAATCAGACATGGAACACACTCCCTTTAAATAATCATAAAAACGCTTTTGAATTACAA
>JAOACU010000784.1:347-647 GCA_026417715.1 Anaerolineae bacterium
CAAAAACGATTATAAGAATTATTGAATAATTGTCAAGGATGATTTGAAATAAATTAATTATTTTCGTTTGATTTTTTTTACTTTTTCTTGATGCGCGTTGTAAAAAAAGAAACCCGCGGCTTCCCCTGTTGGAGCGCGCGGGTCTCTTTCTGAAAGAAGACTGCGGGGTGAGGATTATCCCCCCAATAGCGATTTCATCTGCTGGTAAATCAGTTTGGCGGCGCGCTCCGGGCTGAGGCGCGAGAGGCGGTCCATACAGGTGGAATCTGAACCCACCAGAATGCGGGCGCGGTCCTGCTC
>JAOACU010000785.1 GCA_026417715.1 Anaerolineae bacterium
ACGTGATGGGACGGATGCGCGCCATAGTCGAGTGGTGGTAGCGCGAGGTTCACGTGTCCATCGCGATATTTTTCGGTGTAGCGACGCACACCTTCGCAAATCATCGAAACGAAGAGCGTGTCGGTTGCGCTCGGCAGGTGATCGCCGTGCAATTCGGTACAACCGACGGGGATGAAGACAATGTCGTTCTTGCGCCGATTCTCGACGACTTGCCAGCGCGGCGTAGTTTGGATGTATGCCCCGGGCTTGCCCCATTCGACGCCAGCGGCGGGAAAACCGTACTCGGCGAGAACGGCTTTGAGTTGCTCTTCGTTCATTTCCCAAATTTCTTTTTTCATTCGCCCAACCGCGTTATCTTCAAACCACAAGTCGGGTTGATCGGTGGGAAGTAGTCCTTTGGGGATGGTGGTAATGTTAGACATTTCTATCTCCTCTGATTGCAGATTTTAGATTTCAGATTGCAGATTGTTTCGCAATCTGCAATCTGAAATCTGCAATCTAAAATTGTGTTAATACTCTTCGCGCCTTCACATACGCCTCCCGCGCCACGTCCAACGCCTCGCGCGCCCAATATTCGGGGCGGAAGATTTCGACGGAGGCAACACCATCGTAGCCGATGCTATGCACGGCGGCGATGATGTCCGCG
>JAOACU010000786.1 GCA_026417715.1 Anaerolineae bacterium
ATCCCATCCCTCCTTTCGACGTTGGGTGATTGGGTGGTTAGGTGATTGGGAGATGGGGTGATTGGGTGATTCGCCAATCTCCAATCTCTAATCTCCAATCACCAATCTCTTCACGCCTGCAATATCCATCCCTTCGATTCCCAACCGCCGCGCGTTTCGTCCTTCGCTCCAAAAATCACGCCCGACGAGCGCGCACGCGACATTCGCCAATCCTTCACACGCCGGCATCGGCACATTGGCGATGCGCCCCAGCGCGACCATCGGTACGAGCCCGGTGGGAACGTCTTCCCAGATGTAACGTGTGTCAATCGAACTTGGCGCGGCGATGCCGCGATATGCCACATTGCTCTGAATACGTTCGTACAGCGTGTTGCCGGTGATGCCATCGTAACTGCGCGCCAACCACTCGCACACCGATTGCGCGCGCACGCCGAACGCGCGCGCAACCGCAAGCCGCTCGGTATCCATCGCCTCGATGAATCGCGCGATGCTCGGTGTCATATCGCGATAAAACTCGAACGGCACACCCGACTCGATGCGTCCCACACTCAAAATCGTCGTCGTCGGATGAAACATCGCGCCGATGTTGTCCAACCCTGTCTCCAGCACATCGTTCGCCGCGACGAACTGTGGAAAGAGCGAGT
>JAOACU010000787.1 GCA_026417715.1 Anaerolineae bacterium
CGGGATGGCGGTGCAGGTGGGCATCGGTTTGGGGATGATCGCGGTGCTGACGAAAGACGAATGACGAAAAGACGGATGGCGGACGACGAAAGACGAAGGACACAGGACTTGAGATTTTCGATTTTCGATTGAGCGCGCTATCGTGAGCGTCCGTCGGCAATCGAAAATCGGCAATCGGCAATCAGTCATAGGTCGTTCGTCCTTCGTCCTTGGTCTTATCATCATACTCGGAGGAATTTTTTGTTCAAACTTTTCTCGCTTGTCTTCAACGGCAATGGTGAATTATCTCGCTTTTTCAAATTTGCCACTGTGGGTGCGATTGGTGCGGTGGTAGATTTTAGCGTACTGAATTTGCTCGTGTTGGGTGTGGGAATGCCCAAAGAGTACGCCAATCTGATTTCGGTGGCGTGTGCCATCTTGAGCAACTTTACGTGGAATCGTCTATGGACATTTCCCGAATCGCGCGAACGTCCGGTGCACACGCAATTTGGCAAATTCGCGCTGGTGAACATTATCGGCTTGGGTATCAATCAAATCGTGTTCTTGACCACCGATGAGTTTATCTTTCAATATCTGTTTCCACATCCGATTGATTACAACTTTGCCAAAGCGACGGCGATCATCATCGTC
>JAOACU010000788.1 GCA_026417715.1 Anaerolineae bacterium
AGATGTGTATAAGAGACAGGTCCAGTTCGCGCGGAAAGAGGCGCGAGGTGATGAGCGTCTTGGTCAGCGCGCCGCCGCTGGCGAGGCAGCGCAACCAGATGCCGATGTTCGGATCGGCACAGGCGCGATATTCGTGGCGCGCATCGGCGTCCACCGCGTCACCACGATACGCCGCGTCCATTCGCGCGTACGCGCGCAACACGCGCTCGAATCCATCGAGGACGAAGAGGAAACGCGATTGACGCAACACGTTCGCTAGCACATCTACGCGTTCGCGATCCGAAGCAATCGTCTTGGGGTCAATCTTGCCACCACTGACGTACGTCAGCGCGCGGGAGAGAAACGCACCAAAATCGCGTTCGGTGTAGAACGACCACCAGAAAATACCAGTCAAAGACCAGTGTTCAGTGTTCAGTGGCAAGAGGTCGTTGTGGAGCCAGAACCACGCGAGCGCGGATTTGCCCATCCCGCCGATTGCCTCGATGACGAGGATGGGCGCGGTGTGGCGTTCGCCGCGCGTGAGCCACTCGGAGAGGCGTGCGCGTTCGTGCGCGCGTCCGGTGAAATGCGCTTGGAGTGCGTAAGGATGAGCGATGTATGGAAT